>JAJQEE010000198.1 GCA_021201865.1 Tannerellaceae bacterium
CAATCTTCATTGTTAACCTTAAATCTAATACCATGAAAAACACATTGCAAATATAGGGCTTTTTATGTTATGCAACATATAAAACCCAAAGAAAATGCTTATTCTTAACCTTGTTTAACAAAAACATGTTCTAAAACATACTTTCCGAATTGATTATATAAAAAATGGCAGTTTTATGATATAATCAATCGCTCCAAACAGACGTAAAAAAGGCTGTCTCAAAAATTCTTTGGGACAGCCTTTTTACTAAAATCTTCGTTTCTTATTTAGAAGCTTCGATAGATGCTTTACGGAATTGTTTCATCAGCTTCTCGATTTCTAAAGACGCTTTGCGAGCGCGAGTACCAGCAGCTTTGTTTCCGTTTGTTACCTGTGAATTTGCTTCTTTCTGAAAAACTTCGATCTGTGCATTGATCTGATTTACTAATTCGTTCATCATTTTCGTTTTTATTAGTTATACACGGATAGCATTTATCCCAATAATTGAGAGGGCAAAGATAAATCTTTCTTTATCATCACCAAGCTTTTTATCCTGAATATCGTGATAAAATCAGCATTTATTTTATAGATTGTTGAATATCTTCCGCCGTGAACTGGCCTAAAATGCGAACCACTCCGACTATCCCCTGGGTTTCTGTCACAGCGACAAACTCAGTAATGACCTCCTCCTTTTCCTTTACCCAGATGGTAATATTATTTTTATTGTCCTGTAGCATTTGCGAATAACCACTGTTGATCAGACTCTTAAAGTCATTTTTCATTTCCGTGCTGACACTCTGCGACTGGGAAGTATAGATCTCCACTGTGTCTATATGATCTTTCAGAGCTTTGACATTTAACCCATTTGCATCTATATCCGGAATTAACATCAGCATACTCTTAGGGACCGTAAAACTGATCACCTCATCTTTACCGGCATATTTTTCAAACAGATCATTCGCCGCAAAACAAAAAGTAACGCAAATCAGAAAATAAAGGACAGGATGTTTTTTCTTCTCATGAATCATCATTATTAAAGTATAATACTCATTTAGTAGCTGTAAAAACAGCCGGACTTTTCCTGGATCTCCTCCTGTATCCGAATCAGGATCTCAGCCATTATCCATATGCAAAGATAGGAAGAATACGAGTCATACCACCTGATTTAATCATTTCAGAACGAAGTTTAACACTTACTAAACATCCTCCTGACTAAAAAAGAATGAGCGGATCTCTTCTAACCGGAAAGAAGATATTTATTCCTTTTCCGGCAGAAAAAATGTTTAAATGATTATATTTGCTTCATCCAGAAAACAAAATAAGAAAATGAATATGCGTAAACTGATTTACCTACTACTATTAGCTGTTATTTCCACCGCTTTTTCCTTTGCAGAAGATTCAATTCCGGACATTCTTTTGAAACAGACGCTTACATTCGCTCAGAAAGATACTTCTGAACTGAAAATGGATATATATCGCCTGAAAGGAACTACCCATGAAAAGCAACCGGTCATGATTTTCATGTTTGGCGGGGGCTTTAAGGGTGGTAAAAGGAATGATCCCTATTATACTAACTATTTTATTACGCTGGCCTCTCAGGGAATCACCACCATATCCATTGATTACCGGTTAGGATTAGTAGATCAGAAAATAACGCTGTTCAATACCAAAGCAGCAGATTACGCGATCAATATGGCGGTGGAAGATCTTTTTCAGCAACCCGCTATGTTATTGACCATGCAGAAGAATTAAATATGGATCCGGATTGCATCATGATCAGTGGTTCCAGTGCCGGAGCAGTCACCGTTTTGCAGGCTGACTATTATTTGAATAATAAAATGCATTCCTATGAAATCCTGCCTGCCGGATTCCAGTATGCCGGTGTCCTATCCTTTGCAGGAGCCATTTTCAGTCACCAGGGGACTCCGGATTATAAAGAAAAACCGGCTCCTACCCTTTTCCTTCACGGAGACAAAGACAAAGTCGTTTTCTATAATAAATTACGACTTTTCCGGCGGGGCATGTTTGGTTCTAAGCCATTAGCCAAACGATTCAAAAAACGGGAATTCAATTATCTGTTCATCACCATGAAAAATAAAGGACACAGTGTGTCAGGAAGTCCCATGCACAACAATTTAGACATCATAGAATGGTTTATTCAAAATTATGTCTATGAAAAGAAAAACTGGCAAAACGAAGGCTGTATGAAAGAACTGAACACCCCTATAGAAGCCGGTGGTTCAGTCTGGGCCCTTTAAAAACCCCGGGGTCTTTTCAGTCATGTTCGGAAGATTTTTCGAAGGTTGATCTTTGTCTCCTAAGTCCCTGCGGGTAGGGTGCTCAGAATTTAATTTGATGAATTGTAAAAAAAGCCTGATATTTGCAATCTAATTATTTTATAATCAATGAAAAACAAAAGTAATCGCGAGAAAGAATTAGAGAAGAAATTGGCTACTGTGGAGAAAAAACTAATAAACTCAAAAGATAAAAACAAACAACTGAGCAAGGAAAATAAAGGATTAAAAAAAACTTACTCAGGGAGGACAAATCTATAGAGGAAGTATTAAACATCATAGCTACGATGAATTTATAGTTCATTTAAGTAGTCGGCTCTATATAGAAAGTTTTTGTAGCTTTCGTTCAGTGAGCAAAATTATATCTGTTCTTAATGATCTATTAGATTGGAATTTACCTCGTATTCCTTGTGCTAACACAATTTCATCATGGATACAAAAAAGTGGTTATAAAATATATAAAGACCCTCAAATAAAAAACTCAGAAGATGAGTATGCTCTTATTTTCGATGAGAGTATGCTGGTTGGAAGTGAACGTTTATTATTAACTCTTGGGCTAAAAGCTCACAAGGAAAACAGCCTTGCCATAGCTATGCAGGATGTACAGGTTCTGGATATAAGTGTGAGAGAAAAATGGGATAGCGACTCTATTACTCAGGTTGTAGAAAAGACCCTGTGTGAGTTCTCTTCACGACCCTCCTATATATTAAGTGATAATGATACAAAACTAAAGAAAGCCATCCGTCTTCTTGATTGTGAACATGTACCCGATGTAGGTCATACACTGGCCTTGTGCCTGGAAAAGACTTACAAAGAAGAAGCTGATTTTAAAGAATATATGAAAAAACTCTCAGCACTGAGATTCAAATACATCATGACTCCTGTGGCTTATTTACTACCTCCTTCCCAGCGAACCATTGCTCGTTTTATGAATCTTAGAGATGTTATTAAGTGGTCTTCAAGAATCAAAGAAAATATGTATAAGCTAGGCCCGGATAAAGAAATCTTTCTTTTTATAGGGGAGTATAGCTCTTTAATAGACGAACTACAGGAGTCATTTAATGTGGTAGATCAAATAAATCATAGACTTAAAAAAGATGGGTTAAATAACAAGATTCTTACACAAGAGCAACAAAGACTTCGCTTACATTTGAAAGGAAAAACGGATAGACAAAGAAAATTAGCTTCTTTAATAGAGGATTATCTCAGTATGCAGAAGCCTAAATTTTCCCAAAACAAACAGCCCTTACATATCTCATCCGATATTGTAGAATCTCTTTTTTCTGTATATAAGAGACGTAAAGCAGCCAATCCACTGTATGGAGTTACCCAATCTATTCTTTTACTACCTCTTTTAACTAAAAAGACAACTATGAAATCAAAGGACTTCAAACAGGCACTACAAGAGGTATCCTTAGAAGATATTAAACGATGGAAAGAGAAAACTCTTTCGATAAATCAGGCACATAAAAGAAATCGAATATTAGCAGCGTAGAGAATATTAGAAATCATATTCTGAGCACCCTACCCGCAGGGACGGCACATATTAGCCTGGGACGCAAGTCCCAGGTAGAGAGATCCCCACCGGGGGTGTGCTGTAGTACACCCCTTCTCGTATATTTGCTATGTATTATATATTAAGTTGTCTTAAAGAAGAAAAAGGGATAAACTTGTAATAAATAAAAACAGAAAAGAAAGAATAGGATGAAGAATCCCCTCTAGATAATCCCTCAGGTGATATATCGTTCTTAAGATATCTCTCCTATTTTTTTCTTCTCTATTGAGTCTGGATCAGTATCTAGTGAATAAGTCAGGTTACTTGAGAGGGGCAGGGGGTGTGTCACGGAGATAAAGAGATAGGAATTACAACTGTTTTTTTCCTTTATAACCCCAATGGGATTAAAAAGGAGCCGGACCATGGTAATTCATAGACCAGTGGTGTCTGTAACACACCCCTGACCCCTCTATTCTTATGATTTATGCAAGTGAATTGAGATAAAAAGTTTGATAGTGTGTATTATTTTTAATGACGCCAAACATCCGGGCAATAAGTTTAGCCCGGATGTTATTGATTACAGTCATTTTAGATTTACCTTCTTCTACTTTTCTTACATAATACCTTTTTAAGTCCGAGTCTTTTTTCCTTATCACAGCAAGTGCTGCCAGATGTAATAATGTTTTGAGGTCTTTATTAGCTCTATGAGATACTTTTCTTTTAGAGCGGATACTACTTTCCCGAAGAGTATTCAAAAGGTGCCACTCCGGCATGACAGGCAAATTGTCGGGCATTTTTGAAACGACTGAAACAATCACTTTCAAGAATTACCTTCAGGGCGACCTTATTGCCTATGCCTTCAATACTGGTTAATAGTTGCATTTGATTGGTCAATATCGGTGAAGAGTTTATTATACGCTGGATTTGTTCTTCTATCTGAGTAATTACTTTATCTAAACTCTCTATTAAAAAAACAAGTCTCTTGTTTTTATCCAGGTAATCATCAGGGTGCATAAATCCTTTGTGGTCTTTTAACTGGGCTTTATATTTAGCCCGGTCAACCACAAAGAGTTCTCGCTGACTTTCCAGTTCTTTAAGCTTGTGGATCTGTCTGTCAGTAGGAATATACTTTCTTAATTTGTCACGGTGAATTTCAGCGTAGCGGGCAATCATCCGAGCATCTACACGGTCATTTTTGCCACGGCGTACTCCGGATGAGTATTTAATCTGGCTGGGATCTTCTACCCACAAGATAAGTGATAAGCTTTCCGATATACAAAGTAATGGATAGGTATATTTACCTGTATGTTCCGAGCAAAGAATCAACTTTTCTTTTTCTATAGTATACTCTTTGATTAAACCCTGTAGCGCTTTTTTATACTCTGGTCATGATTAGATATGACCATCTCTTTTATTACTTTTCCCTGGTAACGAACACAGATATCCAGTTTGTTTTTACTGATATCAATACCTATAAAATAAAAATTTCCCATATCTTTACATTTGAACATGAAAGAGAAAGAAAGAATTCTCAGGCTCTCCTAAAAACCTTACTGAAGTTAGAGGATTTAATTTCTTATATAGGTCTGAGCCGTCAGAAAGGAGGCAACAGTTCCAAATAGAGGGATAGACTTTGAGTCTTATGAGAGTCCTGGTTCACTGTTGCCTCTTCTTTCTTTCAATAATTATTTTCTACTAAAATAACTATTTCTCTTTTTTCTTTTATCCAATTGCAAATCTAAGGTCGAGAGGGGAATGAGAGTACCTTTTGTTAACGAAACCTATTTATAGAAGCGTATATTCTCCTGCTTCGGATAAAATCTGTTGTAACTCCTCTTTTGACTTTTCTTCTCCTGTAAACTCTATGAATGCTACAGGTGGGTTCAACGTGACTGTTGCCTGTACTCCTGCTACACTGTTGAGTGTTTTTTCAACTCTCATCCGGCAATGATTACACATCATTCCTTCGACTTTCCATTCTTTTTTCATCTGTTTGTTATGTATAGGTATTGAAAATTGTATCTTTCTTATTTTTAACCGTAAGCTATTGGCCACCACACTGACACTACTCAATGCCATGGCAGCTCCGGCGATCATCGGATTCAGCAGAAATCCATTGATGGGATAAAGGATACCTGCAGCTACCGGGATTCCGATCAGATTGTAAATAAAAGCCCAGAAAAGATTCTGCCGGATAGTCGAGACCGTATGTGCGGACAATTGAATAGCTTCCGGGATTTTCATCAGATCAGAGGAAATAATAGTCATTTTAGCTACATCCATAGCGATATCACTCCCTTTTCCCATAGCAATACTCAGATCGGCCTGTGCCAGTGCAGCACTGTCATTGATCCCATCTCCTACCATAGCAACCGTATGACCCGCTGTCTGAAGCTGACGGACAAAAGCCGCTTTTTCCTGTGGGAGCACTTCTGCCTGATAGTGAAGAATACCTACCTGCTTCGCTATATGAGAAGCGGTAAAAGAATGATCTCCTGTAAGCATATAAACCTCTATACCTTTGGCTTGTAGTTGGCGGACCGCAGTCACAGCACTTTCTTTTATCTGGTCTGTGATCCCGGCAATACCCCATACTTTCTCCTGGTCTGCGAAACAGACAACTGTTTTAGACTCTTCCTCTAACTTCCGGACTATAGTTTCCTGTCCGGGAGACAGGGTGATCCCTGCTTGTTCCATTAATTTCCGGTTTCCGGCATAATAGCGTTTTCCTTTATACTCCCCGGTTATTCCTTTCCCGGTTATACTTTCCACTTTCTCCATAGACACCCCGGAAGCCGGTTCCATATAAGTAACCAATGCATCTGCGACCGGATGTTCAGAGTATTTTTCCAATGAATAGAAAAGGCTCCTCCCCTCCTCTTCATTTTGTTGCCAGAGCCAATCCGTCACGCTGGGTTTCCCTTCTGTCAGTGTACCGGTCTTATCCAGTACAATGGTATCTACTTTCCGGGCGATCTGAAGGCTTTCAGAATCCTTGATGAGAATCCCTCTTTCCGCTCCTTTTCCTATTCCGACCATGATCGCTGTCGGAGTGGCCAATCCAAGAGCACAGGGACAAGCAATGATCAACACAGTAACCATAGCCAGCAGGCCATGCGTAAACCCATCTACCGGATCCAGCAAAATCCATAACAGAAAAGAAAGAAGTGCGATGGTAATAATAACCGGGACAAAGATGGCTGTTATTTTATCCACCGTTTTTTGTAAAGGGGGTTTACTTCCCTGTGCTTCCTGAACCATACGAATAATCTGGGACAACAGTGTTTCTGCTCCCACTTTTTCCGCCCGAAAACAGAAACTCCCTTTCTGATTAAGCGTTCCGGCAAATACGCGGGAGTTTTTTTCTTTCAGGACCGGGGTTGGTTCACCGCTAAGCATACTTTCTCCGACATAGGAACTTCCCTCTGTTACCGTACCATCCACAGCAATTTTCTCACCCGGTTTCACCAATAGAATGTATCCTTTTTGTACCTCTTCTACCGGAATACGCTGAGAATTTCCGGACCTATCTACTACCGTGACTTCCTTAGGTTGCAGGCCCATCAGCTTTTTAATGGCCGAAGAGGTACTCTCTTTCGCCCGGGCTTCGAGTAAACGGCCTACTAAAATAAAAGTAATGATCACACTGGCCGCTTCAAAATAGACATGCGGATGAATTCCACGGGATAGCCAGAATGAAGGATAAAACAAATTGAATAAACTGAAAAGATAAGCGATACCGGTACTTAAAGCAACTAAAGTATCCATATTGGAGTATCCTTTTCTGAGTTGTTTCCAGGCACGAATGAAAAAGCCTCTTCCCAGCCAGAACACGACCGGCGTAGAAAGAAACCAGGTGATTTCATTTGCATAGGGCCTATCCATAAAGAACATACTCACTACCACAATAGGGATAGTCAGAGCGATAGCCCACCCGGTCTGTCTCTTCAGCAAATGAAATTTCTCTTTTTGCACAGATGCTAATTTCTCTGCCCTATATTCCTGTGTCTGCGGCAACAGATCATATCCCTGTTCCTGAACCACCGCCCGGAGAGCATCCGGGGAGATAAGAAGGGGATCATATTCCACGGTTGCTGTAGCTGCAGCATAGTTTACGATTGCTCTCTCTACTCCTGGTTGTGCATTCAGGAGCTTATCCACTCTGGCAGCACAGGCAGCACAACTCATATCCAATACGGCAAATGTGTGTTTTACTGTTCTGTTTTTCATTTTCTCCAATCTTCTTTCTGTTTCAGAAGAACAAAGATAAAAGGCATCAGCCGCTTTTCTATTATAAAATCCGGGAAATGATTTACATGATTTTGAGGGAAGAAAACGGTATATACAGGAAGATTGATCTCTACAAACACAGCCGGATAATCCTATATCAGATCAAGCGGCTTACGATTATTTTCCCTTAATTTCTTAAACTGCGTAGGAGTCATCTCTACCACACTTTTAAACTGGGAACTGAGATGGGCGGCACTGGAATAATTCAACCGGTCTGCAATTTCATTTAAAGAGAGTTCATCATAGACTAATAGTTCTTTGACCCGTTCTATCTTTTGTGCTATGAAATACTTTTCAATTGTCAGATGATGGATCTCAGAAAAGAGTTTACTTAGAGAACTATAATCCAATCCGGTCTTTTCTGTCAGGTAATCAGACAAATTAACTTTCAGGTCATTGTCCTGCCGGTGAACCAACTCCATAATCACTGTTTTTATCTGTTCCACGATCCGGAACCGCTTATCCATTATTAATTCAAAACCCAATATTCTCAGATGTTCTTCTACCTTTTCCTTTTGTTCAGCCGTCAACGGTTCTTTCAGGCGAACGATCCCTAAAGTAACGAATACAGTTTCTATACATAAGCGGCGAAACAACTCTTCTACCACCATAATGCAACGATTACAAACCATATTTTTTATATATAGCCTGTATTCTTCTTTCTGTGGAAGTGGATTCAGGGATTTCATACAGTAAAGATAGACTTTTATTTTTATATCTTACCGGCAACGATCAAAAACAGATTTATCCACTACCAAGTCATTCCGCAGGGCTACTAAATCATTTTATGCCAACAGTAAAAATCTAAGAGAATTGAATAGAAACAGAACTTGCTAAAAAAGATACCACATTCAACTTTTGCCAGTCCTTTAAATCGCTTTTAACAACGATTGCTATTTTATTTCGTATATCATTTTCTTATGGGTTTATTATTAATTCCATCTGTATGTTGCAACGTTTGTAGGGGGTGGAATGCCCTGCTATTTTTTGAAATCCCAATTTCTGATACAGATTGATCGCGGGTTTCAGAATGGTGCTACTCTCCAAATAAATTTTAGATGCCCCTTCCTCTGTTGCTTTTTTCAGGGCTGCTTTTCCTAAGAGAAACCCAATATTTTTTCCCTGTGCTTTGGGGCTGACTGCCATTTTGGCTAACTCGTAATCATAAGAGTCGTCTGTCATTTTAAGCAAAGCGCAAACACCAACCGGTTCTTCTTTGTATAAGGCAACAAAAATATGTCCGCCGTTTTGCAGAATATATTCTTGTGGATTGTCCAATGCTTTCCGGTCCGCTTCTTCTATCTCGAAGTAAGTCGTAATCCACTCTTCATTCAAATTCTTAAATGCAGATTGATAATCAGGTGTATAAAGAATAATCTTCACATCCTTACTCTCTCTTGCTTTCTTTTGCTCTTCAACCCGTTTTAGAAGGGATTTTTCCGACAAAAGGAATTCCCATTCTTCGATCGCTTTCCATAAATCATGTTTCGTTTGTCCGGAGATATTTTCAATGGCAGCCGTTACATCTGCATACTGGTCAATTAGCTTTTCTGCGACAAGTTTACCTTTTGATGAAAGGACAATTACGTTTCTTCTTCCGTCAGCTTTATCCTTACGCTCTTTCACAAAACTTTTCGCCGCCATCTCTTTTATGATATTACTAACCGAGGGGTGTGAATGCCCTATTTCTTTAGCGATAGAAGTAATGGTTTTCGGTTCTCCACTCGCCAGAACAAAGAATACAGGAAACCACTTTGGCTTTAAATCAACCCCATAAAGTTTATAAATTTGTGACGCATCCTGTGTTATTTTATCAGTTAGCATCCGGAGCCTGCTCCCGATAGCCATTTTACCTGTTTGATTAAAGAAATCCATATTTTTATCATTCATGTTTATAGATACGTAATTGATTACACAAATATAAGGGAGATATATCAATGAAACAAATAAATCTCTTATCAATTCATCGGTAGATATATTTCAGATTATACCATATGTAATATATTTTATTTTACCTTTGAAGATATCGTTTGATATTTATATGTTTACTCCATGGAAATACCTGTTGAATATCCCGATTTTACGGTAATAAATGCCACTTTAAGGCTCAAGGGATTTAAAGTGAGCCGACACAGAGTTCCCAAAAGTGCTCCCACCTCTTTTGGCCGCCGGCATTACTATCTGATTATTCTTAGTATAGGCGAAAGTAAAGTATATTACGATGACCATACTTTCCATCTGGATGGTGCCTACCTTTTGCTCCTCAATCCGCAAGTGCCTTATGCAACCGAGATTGTATCTGAAAACCAGACCGGCTATTCCTGTGTATTTACAGAAAGTTTTATCCAACCCGTAGCCCGTCTGGAAAGCATGCAGCAATCGCCTATGTTTAAACCGGGTAAAAAACCGGCTTTTAAACTCGATGAACAGCAGCAAGCGCGAATCGCAGGGATTTTTGACAGGATGATTGCGCACGAAGCGACCGACTATTTGTATAAAGATGACCTGATGCGTAATTTTATCCAGTCGATTGTTCACGAAGCCTTGCAGATGCGTCCTGCCGAACATTTTATGCAATACAACAATGCGTCGCTCCGGATATCCACCCATTTTATGGAGTTGCTGGAAAGACAATTCCCGATAGAAAGACAAAACGAACCGCTACAACTCAAAACGGCACAGGATTATGCCAACAGCCTGGCCATCCATGTTAATTCACTAAACCGCGCCGTAAAAGAAATAACAGGAAAATCAACCACCACTATTATCGGTGAACGTATCATTGCCGAGGCTATATCCTTATTGCGATACACCGATTGGAGCGTAGCCGATATCGCTTATGCGTTAGGGTTTGAATATCCGAACTATTTCAGCAACTTCTTTAAGAAAGCGACCGGCAACATACCTAAGTTTTACCGTACCCGTTGAGTTTGAATTTTATACTTATTTGTTTGAATAGTATATCCCTCCGGGTACAGTTCTCCCGACCTTTGTATCATTGAAATGAGAAAGAAGAAGTATTCACAATTTAAAATGATATGATATGAAAAATGCAGAGAACAATCAGGTGAAAGAAATACAGGTTTTCAAACCGGCTTATCATTACATAGACGATGGCAAAGAACATGGATTGCTTAGTAAATTCGAACCGGGCACGCAGATCCTGCCAGCAGGCTGGCAGGCCGCACCCATGTTCCGCCCCCTTCCGGTTAATATTGTGTATGAAAAAGACATCGCCGTTGGCATGCGCGACGGAGTGACCATTTATGCGGATGTATTTCGTCCGGTTGGAAGTGAAAAAGTACCTGTTATTATTGCATGGAGTCCTTACGGCAAAAGTGGAGGAACGGCTCCGCGCACCACGAATATTTTTAATATGCTCGGTATGGATAACAGCATGCTTTCCGGCTTGGCTAAGTTCGAAGGTCCCGACCCTGCCTACTGGTGTGCACAGGGATATGCTATCTGTAATCCCGATGCGCGCGGCATAGCACATTCGGAAGGAAATATTCACATGATTGGCAGCCAGGAAGGGCGCGACGGCTATGACCTGATTGAATGGCTTGCCGTTCAGGATTGGTGCAATGGGAAAGTAGGTATGAGCGGCACTTCCTACCTTGCCTTCTCGCAATGGTTCATTGCTGCCGAACAACCGCCACACTTAGCCGCCATTAATCCGAACGAAGGTTTGAGCGATGCGTATCGCGACCTTTCCATGCGTGGCGGTATGCCCGACCTGTGGTTCACCAAGCGGCTTCAGGTAAATCATGTGAATGCAGATACCGGTAAAACCCTGCGCGAAGATGTGTACGAAGAAGCTCTCCGCTATCCGTTGGCCAATCATCCGGTATGGAAAGATAAGATTGCACGGTTCGACAAAATCAAGGTGCCTGCCTACGTTGTTGCCAGCTATTCAAACACTTTGCATACACAGGGAACCTTCCGTGCCTGGCGCCGGATGGCTTCTACTAAGAAGTGGCTACGGATACATAACAGCCAGGAATGGCCGGATTATTACGATGAAGTAAATACCGAAGACCGCCGCCGTTTCTTCGACTACTATCTGAAAGGGGTGAAGAATGGCTGGCAACAGACGCCCCGGGTGCGTTATGCTGTACTTGATATGGAGGGAGGCGATATCCTTAATCTTCCGGCTACCCAATTCCCTCCGCAGGATGTTAAATACACAAAGTATTACCCTGATGGAAAGTTGCGTACCCTTACC
>JAJQEE010000044.1:0-4986 GCA_021201865.1 Tannerellaceae bacterium
ACCAACTATTTTTTACTATCCAAACAAACAGTACCCTCACGTACATTTTATATATCATAGGCAAAAAACTTTCATTTTAAATATAAAATTTATCAGAATTCAGTATACAAAAAGAAAGCTCCCTATCCAGATAACGGATGGGGAGCTTTTTTAACTTCTTTTTTCGGGTTTTCTAACCAGAAGTTAACCTAAATACGATTTGAGGAGCTTGCTACGAGTTCCTTGTCTTAGTCTTCTAATTGCTTTTTCCTTGATCTGGCGGACGCGCTCTCTGGTGAGGCCAAATTTGTCGCCAATCTCTTCTAATGTCATTTCCTGACAACCAATACCGAAAAACATCTTGATAATTTCACATTCTCTTTCGGTTAAAGTAGCAAGTGCTCTGTCAATTTCTTTGGCTAATGATTCGTTCATTAACGACCGATCTGCAATAGGAGCATCATCGTTAACAAGCACATCCAAAAGGCTGTTGTCTTCACCCTCCACGAACGGAGCATCCACAGAGATATGACGTCCCGACACTTTCAGTGTATCAGAAATCTTATCTACCGGAATATCCAATTCCTCTGCCAACTCTTCCGGAGACGGTCTGCGTTCGTTTTCCTGTTCAAATTTAGAGAAGGCCTTACTGATCTTGTTCAGTGAACCTACCTGGTTTAAAGGAAGACGTACAATACGAGACTGCTCCGCCAAAGCCTGCAAAATAGACTGGCGAATCCACCATACAGCATACGAAATAAACTTAAACCCTCTTGTTTCATCAAATTTCTCAGCAGCTTTGATCAAACCCAGATTTCCCTCATTAATAAGGTCAGGCAAACTTAAGCCCTGGTTTTGATACTGTTTTGCCACAGAAACCACAAAACGAAGATTAGCTCTGGTCAATTTCTCCAATGCCCTACGGTCACCTCTTTTAATTGCCTGTGCCAATTCAACTTCTTCTTCAACAGTGATCAAATCTTCGCGGCCAATTTCCTGAAGATATTTATCAAGTGAAGCGCTTTCGCGATTGGTAATGGACTTAGTAATCTTTAATTGTCTCATTCAATGAATTTAATTGAGAATATGGGGTGCAAAGATAAAACAATTTATCGGTGTAAATTGTTTTATTCCACCCCATACCTAAATCTATTATAAACCTTTAACAATCTTTGTTACCTTTATAAGACTTTTTTTTATTAGTCAGCAAGGTCGATTGCATAGTATCTGGCTCGTCCGTTTGGATTGATACCTTTAATAAACAGTACCTGTTCATCTCCGGCCTTTTTCAGTACCTGGTCGACAATCCGTTCCAGATCTTCCGGGGAATTCACCCGTTGTTCATTGACCATCATAACGATATATCCTTTCTGGATACCGGCATCCCGGAATTTACCTTTCGTCACTCCGCTCACTTCCACACCATAGCTGATACCCAGTTCTTTCTTCTGTTTATCTGTCAGCTCTTTGAAAGCAGCGCCTAATACTTCTGCCACATCCCCTTTACTTTGAACCACATCTGTTGTACCTTGTGCATTCCGCAGTTCCACAGTGAATGTTTTGGCAGAACCATTCCGGTCAACCGTTACTTTAACCTTCTCACCCGGACGGTATTTATTGATCTGTTCCTGTAATGCACTTACCGAACGAATCCGGACACCGTTCACTTCGGTGATCACGTCACCGACCTCAATACCTGCCTCTTTAGCAGAACTACGTTGTCCGAAGTCTGCCACATAGGCACCTTCCCTTACCTTAATATTTTTCTTCGCTTCTTCACTTACATTCGGAATATCCTGGATAGAAACACCTAACAAAGCACGTTGAACGGCTCCATATTGTTTCAGGTCACCAGCAACTTTACCGGCAATACTAATCGGTACGGCAAAAGAATATCCCGCAAAGTTTCCGGTTTCAGAATAAATTAAGGTATTAATACCAACCAACTCCCCTTTGGTGTTGATCAAGGCACCACCACTATTTCCCGGATTCACCGCGGCATCCGTCTGAATGAAAGAAGAGATTATCGAAACATTATCTCTGCTCGTCATTACATTTCTACCGGTTGCACTGACAATACCGGCAGTCACAGTAGAGGTCAGGTTAAACGGGTTCCCAATAGCTAACACCCACTCTCCGACTCTCAGTTTTTCCGAATCCCCAAAAGGAATGATCGGTAAATCTTTTTCTTCAATTTTGATCAAAGCAATATCCGTAGATGGGTCAGCACCAATCAAACGTCCTTTGTACTGACGGTTATCATTCATGGTCACTTCAATTTCATCTGCACCGGAGATCACATGATTGTTTGTCATAATATATCCGTCCGTAGAAATGATCACCCCGGATCCATACCCCACACGAGGTTGCGGTTGGGCACGCTGCCCTCCTCTATATCCAAAGAAATATTCAAACGGATCTATATATTGCGGATTGGATGCCTGTGCCTTGGTTGTCGATTTGATGTGTACCACCGCATTCACAGCGTTTTCAGCTACTACCGTAAAATCGATATTCTCAGCAGCGACCGAATTGTAGCTGGCTAAACGGACAGGTTGTTTGAAACCATAATCTGAATCCACCGAATAGGTAGAGTCCTGGTGCTTTTTATTCATTATGTAAGCACTGGTTCCAACAGCCGCACCTGCACTGATCACAGCAACCAGCACCAAACCAAGCACATTTTTCCACATTGTCTTCATAACTATCCTTTTTTTATTAAACACTTAAATTTAACACTTTGTTTACGGCAAATAAAATGCAAAAAACGTGCGGATATATCAGTTCAGGCATTTTTTTTATCACTTTTAACTCCGGAGATAGGCACTTAACTGTGATTAACAGTAGTAGGCATCACAAAGTACCCTTTTTAACATTTGGCGTCTGACAAATGGTCATTTCTCTGATTTAATAACAGCAAGAACGTCAGAATGTTGGCTTTTTTCTGCCAGTTTAGTGAATCTTATTGTCTGATTGTGCTGTTATTATTAGTATATTTGCAATATTGCAGTTTGCCGGTCTGCCGCTCACCGCAGGGTGGGAGGAAAGTCCGGGCAACACAGAGCGCCATACTTCCTAACGGGAAGCGGTTCGTGAGGACTGAGGAACGTAGAAGAAAAAAACCGCCTTTTTTGGAAAGGTAAGGGTGAGAAGGTGAGGTAAGAGCTCACCGGGTACTATAGTAATATAGTATGCCGTACGTCTTATGGGTTGTAAGGTCATGTATACCGGCGTATGTAGAATGGCTCGTCTGATGCCGGGGGGTAGACCGCTAAAGCTTACTGGTGACAGTAAGACGAGATAAATGGCAGACACTTTTCCTCCGGGGAAAGGACAGAACCCGGCTTATAGGCAAACTGCATTTTTAAATCGATTTAAATGAAGACGAAGAGTAAACAGCCGCTTGGGCAACGCATTTCCTCTACGGTTAAACATGTAATTCATTTCATTACATATGATATCTGGCGGATCACCGGACACGAAATCTCCGGTCCCCGGAAAATATATATTCATATCATCAAAACGATCATTCTGGCTGCCCGGGGATTCCAGTCTGAAAATTTATCAGTCAAAGCCTCTGCCCTCACCTATCGTATTCTATTAGCCATTGTACCCATGTTAGCTGTCCTGTTAGGCATAGCCAAAGGGTTCGGTTTCCAGGGAGCTGTCCGGCAGGAACTATTTAAGTATTTCCAGGGGCATGAAATGGAACTGAACCGTGCCCTCAGCTTTGTGGAAAGCTATATTGACCAGGCACAGGGTGGAGTGATCGTGGGGATCGGATTACTTCTGTTATTTTATACGGTCATCTCTTTGATTTCTGCTGTGGAAGCCGCCTTTAACGACATATGGCAGGTACAGAAATCACGTCCCTGGAACCGGAAGATCATTGATTACATGGCGTTGTTCCTGATCGTTCCTATTCTAATGACCGTATCCAGTGGGATGTCCCTTTTCATAACGACCATTGAAACCTCTTTCTTAAGTCAATATGTGTTCCTGACACCGATCGTGGATGCGATCCTGAAAATAGCACCTTTCCTGATCGTGACGATGATCTTTACAGCCTTATATATTTTATTACCCAATACGAAAGTGCATTTCCTGAACGCGTTGATCGCCGGGTTTGTAGCAGGTTCCGCCTTTCAGGTCTTTCAGTATTTCTATATTAACGGACAGATCTGGGTTAGTAAATATAATGCCATTTATGGTAGTTTTGCGGCCATTCCTCTCTTACTACTCTGGTTGCAACTCTCCTGGCTGATTTGCTTATTCGGAGCTGAATTATCCTATGCTTCGCAAAATGTACGGAAATTCAGTTTTGAGAAAGATACCAAAACGATCAGCCGTCGTTATAAAGACTTCATTACGCTGATCATTGCTGTACTAATCGTCAAACGATTCGTCAACGGTGAAAAACCCTATTCCATTGACGAACTCTCCGACGAATACCGCATTCCCTTAGGGATTACGACGAAGGTACTGGCTCTCCTGACTGAAGTCGGTATCATTATCGAAGTCAATGTAGGGAATCAGGAACGGGTGACCTATTTCCAGCCTGCCATGGATGTAAATAAACTGACGGTAGGATATCTGCTCCATCAAATTGACCAGTGCGGTTCGGAGAATTTCAAAATCGACACTAATGGTATCTTCCGGGAAGAATGGTTAGCCATCCTGAAAAGCCGGGAAGATATGCTTCAGGGAACGAGCGATGTACTTCTCAAAGACCTGTAGTAAACCGGAATGGCAAACAGAAAAATCATTCAACCCACCCCGAATAGCCATGATCTGACACAAGGGAAAGAATGGAAAGTTATTTTCAGATTTGCTTTGCCACTACTGATTGGTAATCTTTTACAGCAGTTCTATAATATCACCGATAGTATCATCGTTGGCCAGTTTTTAGGGAAAGAAGCACTGGCAGCCGTGTCCGCCTCCTTTTTCATCTATTACTTTATTATCTCGCTGGTGATTGGTGTAGGAAGTGGTACCACTGTCGTGGTC
>JAJQEE010000044.1:4996-12259 GCA_021201865.1 Tannerellaceae bacterium
TCGTGGTCTCCCAGTTTTTCGGAGCCAGGCAGTTTGAGAATGTCCAGAAAACATTTTCCTCTTTTTTTATTTTTATGTTGATTGCCGGAGTCTTACTTTCCATTACCGGGATCCTATTCGCCGAACCGGTTTTTAAACTGACAAATACTCCGGAGGAGATCATTCCCCAGGCGGTCACCTATTTCCGCATTTATATCGGGGGGACCTTTCTCTTTGTGACATTTAATAGTATCATCTCCATACTGAGAGGAATGGGGCAATCATTCCGTCCCATGATATTCATATTGATCAGTGCCGTTTTAAACATTTTACTGGATCTTTTATTCATTGTTGTTTTCAAATGGGGAGTGGAGGGAGCCGCGCGGGCAACAGTAATCTCTCAGGGGATTGCCATGTGTATTGCTCTGGCATATGTAAATAATCAGCATCCTCTTCTATCTATCCAAAAGAAAGACCTTCTTTTTGACAGTTCATTGTTCAAAAAGAGCCTGCAGATTGGCTTGCCTACCAGTGTACAGCAATGTGCTATTGCAATCGGATTAATTGCGCTGTTAGGAATAGTCAACAGTTTCGGTACAGACACCTTAACAGCCTATGGCGCGGCAGGTAAAATTGATGCGATCATCACACAGGCCATTCTGACCTTATCAGGAGCCTTAGCTGCTTTCACCGGACAGAATATCGGAGCAGGCCGGATGGACCGGATCCGGAAGAGCGTTAGATGCACGATGGGATTTAATGCCATTTTTAGCCTGCTCACTTTCGGGAGCATTTATGTATGGGGAGACCATCTGATGAGAGCTTTTACAGATGATATCCAGGTGATCCGGATCGGCCAGGAATATCTGTTAATTCTTGCCGGATTTTTCATCGTACATGGCGCATTGAATATCTTCAATGGAGTTCTCAGAGGAGCAGGAGACACACTCTTTACCATGTTAACCAGCCTGTTTTCCCTCTGGTTGATCCGTATCCCCTTAGCCTATTTCCTAAGCCACCAATATGGTTCAACCGGGATCTGGTGGTCTATCGGTCTCAGCATTCTGATCGGTTTCCTGATTACCTATATCTATTATAAAACCGGCAAATGGAAGAAAAAAGCGGTTGTGGAAACAAATTAACACGCTTCTACTAACAGTTATTTTACGTTTTACTATTCACCCTTCACCTCGAGGAGATTCAATCCTGATAATCAAATGTTTAACCTCACAAAAACGGTGAATAGACGATTTTCTGTCTATTCACCATTCACCGCGTCTATTCACCTGCATTTTGTCATATAAACCATTTATAGTTTTGATAAACAAACAATTAAACAAGAAAAAAAAATTATTAGAAGGTATGTTAGGAGTATGAGGTTTTTATCAGATATCCCTCCACAAACTATGCAGCTTCCACTAACAAAGTATCCCTCTTATGCTATTCAGATAGGTTAAGGGTCAGGACTCATAAGGTTATGAAGCCTGTATCATAACCTTATGAGTCCTGACCCTTAACCTTATGAGTCCTGTATCATAACCATAGCTCTCTGTATCAAAAGGATAATAAGTAAGGAATGACATGGTAGTTTGCCTTTATATACCCCAGAATATAGGCATATATAGTGTTGAAACCGATCTGTAACACCCCCTATACTCTCTATCTTCCCTATGGTTACGGCAATTTTCGTAGAAATGCATATTAGCGTTTCTACAACCTGGATATAACCTTTTTCAGGACAAATCAGGGTGAATGGACGTGGTGAATGATGAATAGACAGAAAATCGTCTATTCACCGTTTTTTAAAGATTAATCAATTGATTATCAGGATGGAAACTCCTCAAGGTGAAGGATGAATAGTAAAACGTAAAATAATTGTTAGAAAGAGATCGTCAAAAGAATTTTCCTGGTGAAAAGGGATAAATGAACTTTCTCTTTTAAGTAGTCAAAGGAGTTACCCATTCGCTGGGAGTTAGAGGAGCAAGTAGATAACAGGAAATTATTTATTTACTACTTATTACCAAGAAACATAGTTTCTCATAACTCCTACCAAGTGCCGCGACTGATAACTACCCAAGAGTGTCCCACAGGACACTCTCTTTATTGGAACTGCATCATTTTGCTGATATACTTACCGACAATATCAAATTCGAGATTCACCACAGTTCCTTTTTTAATCTGATGGAAATTGGTAAATTCATAGGTATAAGGGATGATCGCTACCTGGAAACTATTTTGAGTAGAGTTGCAAACGGTCAGGCTCACTCCATTCACGCAGACAGAACCTTTTTCTACCGTCATATATCCCTGCCGGGCCATCTCTTTATCAAAATCATATTCAAACGTGAAATACCAGCTTCCATCTGCTTCTGTTACCTCGGTGCAAACAGCAGTCTGATCCACGTGCCCCTGCACAATATGTCCGTCTAAGCGGCCATTTATGATCATACTTCGTTCCAGATTGACCTTATTGCCAGGCTGCAGACGCCCCAGATTGGATCTTTCAAGTGTTTCCTTAATGGCAGTCACTGTATAAGTATCGTCCGTTATACTGACCACTGTCAGACATACCCCATTATGCGCTACACTCTGATCAATTTTCAGTTCATGTACAAATGAACATTTCATAGTCAGATGAATATTCCCTTTGTCCTGTTCAACGGCAACCACCGGAGCTGCTTCTTCTATAATTCCTGAAAACATATCTTTTATTTCTTGAATGATTTATATACTTACAAAGATAGATGTTTTACAAAACAAAAGAGGATGCCCTATCCGGAACATCCTCCTTTATTATATAAAAATAACAGATCGTTCTTATTTCGCCTGTTCCAAAGCTAATGTCCGGGTAGTCTGGTCACAAACTTCTGTCGGACCAAAATACTGGATTGGACCTGGGTATACATACTCGGTATTCACAGCCCAGTTCTCACGGTTAGCAGCAAATTTTTTGAAAGGAGCACCGTCCAGTTTTACCAATGCTTTCTGGATAACCGGTTTCATTTCACCGTGACGTTTTTCCATGTTCATCATCATGGTTACAGGAATACCACCTGCGATCCACTGGTCAGCAGGAGCGGTTGTGTTACGTACGGAAGACATATAACCTGTTTTGCCGGCTGCGATCAGGCAAGAAGCAGTGTAACCTAATGAATAGCAGTAGTCAGCATCGTAGTTAGAAGGAGCCGCGCAACGTCCTTCATACCCGAAGAAGTGTACTAAGCTGGCAAATTTACCATTGTATTTACCCTCTTTTTTCCATTCTGCCAGACGGTTACCAACCATTTCAGCCAACAGCTTTTCTGTTTCGATCAGTGAAACCTGTACGTTTCCGTGTGGGTCACGGTCCAAAGATAGCTGACGGGCTACTCCTTCCGGAAGGCTTGCATACAAATCCGCGTTTTCTTTTGACAGTTTGCTGATGATGTAAGCACGTTGTTCCGAACGGTCTACCTGTTTGAACTCCTCTTCATGGTGAGCCAGGAAGTCATTCAGTTCAGAGATCAGGCTTTTCATAGCCGGGATAAACTCGATCAATCCTTCCGGGATCAGTACGGTACCGAAATTGTTTCCGTTTTCAGCACGTTTTGCCACAACACCTGCAATGTAGTTTACGATATCATCCAGGGATTGTTTTTTAGCTTCTACCTCTTCAGAGATGATACATACGTTTGGCTGTGTCTGCAAAGCACATTCCAATGCAATGTGAGAAGCTGAACGTCCCATCAATTTGATGAAGTGCCAGTATTTACGTGCAGAGTTACAGTCACGTTCAATATTGCCGATCACTTCTGAATAGACTTTACAAGCGGTATCAAAACCAAATGAAGTTTCGATCTGCTCATTTTTCAGGTCACCGTCAATGGTTTTCGGACAACCGATCACCTGGATACCTGTATTGTTCGCTTTGTAATATTCAGCCAATACACAAGCATTTGTATTTGAGTCATCACCACCAATGATCACCAGGGCAGAGATATTTAATTGTTTCAGGATTTCCAGACCTTTGTCATACTGAGCTGTTTCTTCCAGTTTGGTACGTCCTGAACCGATCATGTCGAAACCACCGGTGTTCCGGTATTCGTCAATGATATCCGCAGTCAGTTCTTTATATTTGTGATCAACCAAACCGCCAGGTCCCATCAGGAAACCATACAGACGTGAATCCGGATTGATTGCTTTGATACCATCAAACAGACCAGAGATCACATTGTGACCACCCGGAGCCTGACCACCGGAAAGGATCACACCTACATTGATAGCCGGAGAAGAAACTTTTTCCTCATTGCTTTCAAATGTGATAATAGGCATCCCGTACGTGTTTGGGAACAGTCTTTTGATTTCTTCCTGATCGGCCACAGACTGAGTAGTTGCGCCTTCTACGGCTTTCACTGCACCGTGTAATGCAGCTGAAACCTTTGGCTGGTAAGCTGCTCTTGCGATTTGTAATGCACTTTTAGTCATTTCTCAAATTGATTTTTATGTAGATATTTTTATAATCAGGAGTTAAGGAGTTATTACTCACTTTGCTCATTCAGGAGTTAAGGAGCCAGGGAGTATTTCTACTGAACGTCTCTGACTACTGAACTCCTTTGACTACTTTTTTCGAGACGCAAATATCGGATTTTTTATTTAAAAAAGAAAGACGTTCCGTAGGCTTCTTAATAATAATTAAATTCTTTGATCTTTTTCACAGAAATGCAACACAAAAATAAATGGAATGACATACCTTCGTAACGGATAAGAGCCGATATCTGAACCAATTAAACGTTTTTGATTTAAATATAAATAGATTGAATATGAAAAAGATTTTACTTCTGACTGCCACAGCTTTCATGGCTGTTTCCTGCAGTGACCAACCTGGCTATGAAATCAAGGGAACTGTGAATGATCCGGATCTGGAAGGAAAATATGTCTATCTGGAAGAATACGGATTGGGTTCCAACGGCGTGCATGCCGGAAACCGGTTGGATAGTGCCCTGGTACAAAACGGGAAATTCACTTTCACCGGCGTTCAGGAAAAACCAGCCTTACGGACGATCCGTTTTGATGACTTTGTGGTCGCTCCCGCCCGTATGCCGGGAGGACAAAATATGCCGCATACCTCTACCTTTATTCTGGAAAACGGGAAGCTGAATGTGATCTTAGATGAACTTCAGTCCCATGCCAAAGGGACAGCGGAGAATGATGCCTATGCAGCATTGCAGGCTCAGATATTAAACCTGAGAAAGCAACAAAGTGACCTGACCGGACTCCTTCAATCAGAGGACCCGGCCACTGCGCAGCAAGCAGAAGACAGATATGAAGGGATCGAAGCTGACATTACGACGCTGGTCAAAGACTATATCCTTAAAAATACGGACAAACAAACTGCCGGCAAGTTATTATATGAATTCCGCTACAATCTCAGTGAAGAGGAACGGAAGGAGATAATAGATAAAGCGGATGCCACTTTCGTGGCTGTGCCGGGTGTACAGCAGGTAGTAGATCACCTGAATATCCTGCAAAAAGTGGCTATCGGGAAAGCATTCACGGATTTCGAAATGGCGGACACCAAAGGGCAGACACATGCTCTTTCCGAATATGTGGGAAATGGTAAAATCGTTTTGGTTGACTTCTGGGCCTCCTGGTGTCCCCCCTGCCGCCGGGACATGCCGATGTTGGTAGAGGCCTACAAAAAGTACAAAGGAAAAGGATTTGAGATCGTGGGTGTTTCCTTAGACAGTAATCAGGCTGCCTGGGAAAAAGGGATTAAAGACCTGAACATTACCTGGCCTCAGCTTTCTGACCTGAAAGGATGGAAAAACGAAGCGGCCGCCATGTATGGAGTGAACTCTATTCCCCATACGCTGCTGATCGATCAGGATGGTCAAATTATTGACAAATATATTCATGGTGCGGATCTGGATGCCAGGCTATCCGCCCTGTTAGACTAATCTCTCAAACCGGCATACGAAAGAGAACTTTTTTCTTCCGTATGCCGACTACAAAACAGCGGTTTTGCTTCTTGCAGGGCTAAAGAAAAAAGCCTACATTTGCACAGACTTTTATTAACGAACCAATAGGAAAGATAAATAGCAAACTAAATAGGGTTTTATTATCATCTTAAAAATAATAATTAGCAACTATGATTTATTCACATGAAGTACAACAGATGTGTGTTGTAAAAAAAGGAGCGAACCACGAAAGTGCTCCTATCCCTGAAGAAGGAAAATGGGTTAGATCTAAACAGATCACTGACATCTCAGGTTTGACTCACGGTGTGGGATGGTGTGCTCCACAACAGGGTACATGTAAACTAACACTTAACGTAAAAGAAGGAATCATTCAGGAAGCTTTAGTGGAAACAGTTGGTTGTTCAGGTATGACTCACTCTGCTGCGATGGCATCTGAGATCCTTCCTGGAAAAACATTGCTGGAAGCGCTGAACACAGACCTTGTTTGTGATGCGATCAACACAGCGATGCGCGAATTGTTCCTGCAGATCGTTTACGGACGTACTCAGTCTGCTTTCTCTGAAGGTGGTCTGCCAATTGGAGCCGGTCTGGAAGATTTAGGTAAAGGTCTGCGCAGCCAGGTAGGTACCATGTTCGGTACGGTTGCTAAAGGGGTTCGTTACCTTGAAATGGCAGAAGGATACTGCACTCGCATGGCGTTGGATGCAGATGATCAGGTAATTGGATATGAATTCATCCACCTGGGTAGATTCATGGATATGGTTAAGAAAGGTGTAGATGCTAACGAAGCACTGGAAAAAGCAAAAGGCTCTTACGGTCGTTTCAATGAAGCTGCAAAATACATAGACCCTCGTCATGAATAAAAAAACACTTACACGCATCGTAATTGGCCTGATAATCATCACCCTTGTAGGGACAGCTATCAGTTATTTTGTAATCCGGCCGGACAGACCCTGGATGGCTTTTTACATTGCCTGTTGCGGAGGTGTACTTGTTTTGAATTTTCTAATATCACTATTCCTGATTAATAAGAATTTTAAAAAGTAAAAATACAATGGCTTTATTTGAAAGTTACGACCGCCGTATAGACAATATCAACGCGGTTTTAAAAGAATATGGTATCAACGGTATCGAAGATGCTAAAGCTATCTGCGATGCGAAAGGTATCGACCCTTACACCATGTGTAAAGAGACTCAACCAATCTGTTTTGAAAACGCTGCCTGGGCTTACGTGGCAGGTGCTGCTATCGCGATCAAAAAAGGTTGTACTGTAGCTGCTGACGCTGCCGAAGCGATCGGTATCGGTCTGCAGGCATTCTGTATCAAA
>JAJQEE010000029.1 GCA_021201865.1 Tannerellaceae bacterium
ATAAAAAAACCAGCCGGTAATCATTAAAAAATGATGATTTAAGTGTCAAAAAGAATAATTCCACCTATTTTCATGTCTATATTCTATACACAATTTGACTAAAATATCAATTTTTGATGATAAAATTTGTTATTAAACTTAATTTGTACAATATAGATCCCTACTCTTTTAACATTTAAAGATATAACACCTTCTGTTCCAGCAAAGTATGCTTTATCTGACTGTTGTCCATTCACCGCATACAGAGTAACCTCCGCTTTCTTCGTTTCTTCTGGTAATAAAATATGAATAGATTGACGATCTTTTCCCACTCTAACAAAAACCTTATTTTCGTTATTTTCCGGAAATTCAAGGTTAGTCGATGGAGAATTATAAGAGACAACGGGATCCACAAATAAAGAAGTATGAAACGACCGGACCGGATGTACGGTTGTCTGTATCCATTCATTCATATAATGTATCCATGCGGTATTATGATTAGTCTCTCCGGGTGCCAGATTAAAAGCCATAAAGGAATCACCTGCGGAGTCTATGATCCGGTAGCCGACATATAGGTTTCCTGTAATATCCACCGGCTCATCAAACCAGATGAAACTTTCCTGATCCCGGTCCAGTGATTTAAGGGATTTTCCAAAATCACTACTTCCGGATTCCCAGTGAGTAAATGCAGGAGAGAATTGCTTACTATAAACTAATTTTTCGGGTTTGTCTGTTCCTTCATATACGATGACTTCCACATTCAGGTCGGACAGATCCGCATTTGAGTTAAGAGCAGGTGTAACTATATAAGTTCCATATAGCCGGACACTTCCGACATTTCTATACTCTTCCAGATATGCGGTAGTCCCCAAACTGTTGACTCCAAAAAGATATCCGGAAGCGGAAGAAGAAAGAGTAGTAGCTTCTATATTTTCCTGCTCATCCGCTTTCTTATTTTTATATAATGAATGAATATTACTCAACCTGTAACAAGCCTGGTCTGCATAAGGATCCAGGCCGCTCATTGTTGTTTTACCTGTTCTTTGAGGATCCAGCCAGGCCGCCAGTTGCTGTGTAGTGACACTGGACGTAGACCATGCTTTCGATAAGGCATAATAATAGTCATTGACCGGATAAGAGCAAGTAGATTGTCCGGCCGTAAGAAGACCTAACACATGACCATTCGAATCAAACAAAGGAGAACCGGAAGATCCGCCATAGGTACTACCGGATGTCCATCTTCTGACACGCCAATGTCCCTGTGTATAAAAATTTACTCCATCAATCTGCAAATTTAATGTCTCTAAAGAAATATCATTTTCCAAAACATTTACTCTTTTGACAGAGGCCCTCGGATGATGCATACCCGCATAAGGTTTCACACCGGCATTCTCCCTATTCCATCCGGCATAATAAGGGAAATAATAAGCCGGAGGAGATTCCGGTAACTCCAGCAAGGCCATATCTATATTTTCATTCACAGCCACACAGGAAGCAGAAGCCATAGTCATCTCCTCCGTTCCCCGCAAAATGGTATGACAAAGAGGACTGTTATAATTGAAAAAACAAACGATACTTTCAGCAATACGGGCATAATCCGGATTCGTTATCTGAAAATCATTATTCAGACAATGAGAAGCAGTCAACAAATAAGGCGTTCCGTCATTGGACGTATTATTCACCATCACTCCGGTACATAATCTTGTGCCGTCAATAATCAGTAAGACCACACTCCGGCCCAGTTCCCGGTATTCGTCCATGTCCGAATGATAACACAGAGGAGACATACATTCAAAAGCCGGATAATGATCACCCGGTTCCACTCCCCGCAGGTCCCGGTACGCATGATTAACCTCACCTACCGTAATACGGCCGGCAAAAGAGGCATTCGCCGGTTCCTGATATTCTATAATAAGTTCATCGCCGGGAACCGGAGCAACCGGAAGAAGACCCGCTTCTGAATTGTTCAAATGATTAAATGAGCCAAGAATATAACTCTGATCCGTATTATAAAGAAAAAGCTGTGCACCTTCCGGCAATTCATATTCGGAAAATAACACATTTATAGAATAAGCCCCCTGGGAACGGATTCCTAACCGCCAGACTTTGGTACCATCATCCAGCATAAAATTCACACCGGAATTTCCCCGGTGAAACTGGTCCACAAATTTATAAGCAAACCGGAAACTACGGAATTCCGGTTGCTCCAGAGAATCTACCCTCAATTCTTCCTCCGGATCGAAGAAAGGCATATCAATAAAATATTCGGATGAAGACCCTTTAAAAGCATTTAAAGCTAAAGGCCTGCCCCCATGACTTATCTGGGCAGATAAACTACTGACAGAGAAAAAACGACTATCAATAAAAAAGAGATAGTATTCTTCATGGCTACCAAACGTTCCAAATATATTTACATTCGGGGGACAAGATACAACTTTTTTTTATTTAATTCCATTCCCTGAATAAGGGAAAAATAAAATTTACAGTAGCAGGTTTACATCAATAAATAAAATGAGTACATTTGTGTTTCAAACGACAAACCAATATTAAAAATAATCATATGGCAACACCTCCGTTTAAGTATCAGGCTCCGTTCCCGATGGGTCCGGACACAACTGAATACTACCTGCTTACCAAAGAGCATGTTTCAGTAACCGAATTTGAAGGAAAAGAGATCCTGAAAGTAGAATCTGAAGGACTTACCAAGTTAGCAAACGCTGCGTTTCATGATGTAGCTTTTTATCTGCGTCCTGACCATCAGGAACAGGTAGCTAAAATATTAGCTGACCCCGAAGCCAGCGACAACGATAAATATGTAGCACTGACTTTTTTACGAAACGCTGAAGTTTCCGCAAAAGGACAGCTTCCATTTTGCCAGGACACAGGAACTGCTATTATCATGGGTAAAAAAGGCCAACAGGTCTGGACAGATGGCAATGATGAAGAGGCTCTTTCAAAAGGTGTATATAAAACGTACACAGAAGAGAATCTGCGTTATTCACAGAATGTCCCTTTGGACATGTACCGTGAAAAGAATACAGGATGTAACCTCCCTGCCCAAATTGACCTGTATGCAGTTCAGGGGAATGAATATAAATTTCTTTGTGTGGCAAAAGGAGGAGGTTCAGCAAACAAAACCTATTTATATCAGGAAACCAAAGCCCTGCTAACCACCGAAAAACTGGTTCCGTTCTTAGTGGAAAAAATGAAATCATTAGGTACGGCTGCTTGTCCACCTTACCACATTGCATTCGTTATCGGCGGAACATCGGCCGAAACTAACCTGAAAACCGTTAAGTTAGCTTCCGCTCATTACTATGATAATCTTCCAACAGAAGGAAATGAAGGAGGCCAGGCCTTCCGTGACATTGAACTTGAAAAACAAGTCCTGGAAGAAGCATACCGCATTGGGTTAGGTGCCCAATTTGGTGGTAAGTATTTCGCTCACGATATCCGTATTATCCGTTTACCACGTCATGGCGCTTCCTGTCCGGTAGGGATGGGCGTATCCTGCTCGGCAGACCGTAATATCAAAGCAAAGATTAACAAAGAGGGGATCTGGATCGAGAAACTGGAAACCAATCCAGGCCGCCTGATCCCGGAAGAACTAAGAAATGCCGGAGAAGGGGATGCCGTAAAAATCAATCTAAACCAACCAATGGCCGACATCCTGAAAGAATTAGATAAGTATCCGGTATCTACCCGTCTTTCTCTTTCCGGAACCATTGTTGTAGGCCGTGACATTGCCCATGCAAAACTAAAAGAAAGAATTGATGCCGGGGAAGGACTTCCACAATATGTAAAAGATCATCCGATCTATTACGCAGGACCGGCTAAAACTCCGGCAGGAATGGCTTCTGGCTCGTTTGGACCGACCACAGCCGGACGAATGGACTCGTATGTAGACCTATTCCAGTCACAGGGTGGTAGTATGATCATGATCGCAAAAGGTAACCGTAGCCAGGAAGTAACAGACGCCTGTAAAAAACACGGTGGGTTCTATCTGGGAAGTATTGGTGGACCGGCAGCGATCCTTGCACAGGAAAGTATTAAGAAAGTAGAATGCCTGGAATATCCTGAATTGGGAATGGAAGCGATCTGGAAAATTGAAGTAGTAGATTTCCCCGCATTCATTTTAGTGGATAATAAAGGGAACGACTTTTTTAAACAATTGAAACCGAGGTGCCCCTCCTGCGATATGAAATAAATATCCGGCAACGATAATCCATAAAAAAGGGAGCTTCCAACAGGAAGTTCCCTTTTATTTTTATAGAATATGTTTGTCTGCTTATTCAGGACGACCCGGACGGTTTGGACGGGGACGATTAAAATTACGATCACGTTCCGGACGCGGAGGACGTTCTTCATACCCTTCCGGTTTAGGTAACAACACCTTACGGGATAGTTTGAATTTACCTGTTTTAGGATCCACATCTACCAGTTTCACCTCAATCGTATCACCCTCTTTCAATCCAGCCTGTTCAACTGACTCCAAACGTTTCCAGTCTACTTCGGAAATGTGTAATAAACCATCTTTTCCCGGCATGAATTCAACAAAAGCACCATACGGCATAATAGAAGAGATCTTACCTTCATATACTTCACCTACTTCAGGCACGGCAACAATTCCTTTGATTGCTTTCATAGCCGCATCGATCACTCCTTTACTTGTTCCGGAGATTTCAATTCTACCAGCACCATCTACCTCTTCAATAGCGATCGTAGCACCGGTTTTTTCCTGAATACCCTGAATGATCTTACCACCCGGTCCGATTACCGCACCAATAAATTCTTTACCGATGATCAGTGTTTCAATACGTGGAGCGTGAGGTTTCAGATCTTCACGAGGTTCAGCCATGGTCTCTGTGATCTTACCTAAGATATGCATACGGCCCTCTCTTGCCTGAGCTAATGCGTTTTCAAGAATTTCATAAGAAAGACCATCTACCTTAATATCCATTTGAGTAGCTGTGATACCATCTTTTGTTCCTGTTACCTTAAAGTCCATATCTCCCAAATGGTCTTCATCCCCTAAAATATCGGAAAGAATCGCATAATTCTGACCCTTATTTTCTGAGATCAATCCCATGGCAATCCCCGAAACCGGTTTTTTCATCTGTACACCAGCATCCATTAGCGCCAATGTTCCGGCACAAACAGTCGCCATCGAAGAAGAACCATTGGATTCCAGGATATCAGAGATCACACGGATTACATAAGGATAATCTTCCGGAATCATTCCTTTAAGCGCACGATGCGCCAGATTTCCATGCCCTACTTCGCGACGGCCGACTCCTCTGGATGGTCTGGCTTCTCCGGTAGAGAAAGGAGGGAAATTATAATGTAATAAAAAACGTTCTTTTCCATGATTCAGCACATCATCAATCATCTTCTCATCCGACTTTGTTCCCAAAGTAACAGTAGTAAGAGATTGTGTCTCTCCACGGGTAAAAATAGCAGAACCATGAGGACCCGGCAGGCAATCTACTTCCGACCAGATCGGACGGATCTCCGTAGTCTTTCTTCCATCCAGACGCTTGCCTTCGTCCAAAATAGCACGACACATGGCCTCTTTCTCTACATCATGATAATAGCGGTCGATCAACTCACTTTTTTCAGCTAATTCTTCTTCCGTGAAAGTAGCCTTATATTCTTCTTTTATGTTTGCAAAAGCTTCCGCACGTTCATGTTTGGCAGAACCGGAAGTAGCCACTGCATACACTTTATCGTAACATTTGTTGCGTACATCCTGACGAAGTTCATCATCATTCTCTTCATGAGAATACTCCCGTTTCACCAGCTTACCACACGCTTCCGATAGATCCAGCTGAGCCTGGCACTGAACCTTGATCGCTTCATGAGCTACTTTAATTGCTTCCAGCAGATCCGCTTCCTGCACTTCACTCATTTCTCCTTCCATCATCATGATATTATCAATAGTAGCACCTACCATAATATCCATATCTGCTTTGCTTAGTTCGGAGAAAGTCGGGTTAACAATAAATTTACCCTCTACACGTGCGACCCGTACTTCCGAAATAGGTCCGTTAAAAGGAACATCGGAAACAGCTAAAGCTGCAGAGGCAGCCAATCCGGCTAATGCATCCGGCATATCTTCCCCGTCTGCAGAGAACAATATAATATTTACAAAAACCTCAGCATGATAATCTTCAGGGAAAAGCGGACGCAATGCACGGTCTACTAATCTGGATGTCAGGATCTCATAGTCCGAAGCTCTACCCTCTCTTTTCGTAAAACCGCCCGGGAAACGTCCCAATGCAGAAAATTTCTCTTTATATTCCACCTGAAGCGGCATAAAATCAACTCCGGGATTTGCATCTTTTGCGGCACAAACAGTGGCAAGTAATACAGTGTTTCCCATGCGGACAGTTACCGAACCGTCTGCCTGTTTAGCCAATTTCCCGGTCTCGATGGTAATGGTCCTTCCATCACCTAATTCGATCGTCTTGCTAATTGCATTAAACATAATCTTCTTTTTCTTCTAAATTTTCTTTCTATAAAATTGCTGCAAATGTAATGAAAGTTTACCTGTAAATGTATGGAAATGAAAATAAATAACTCGTAATAAGCACATTTTTTGCAAAAATATAGATAAGAAGTAGCACTTCATAGTTCTAAAATTGTAAATTAATGTATATTTGTAGCGAAATAACAAATTTTGGAGCAAACAGATCAAATGAAACAAATATTATCTCAATTATGGTTTTGCCTGTGTATTCTGGCCATAAGCCTTACATCGTGCAACCATAATTCCGAATTTACTGTAAAAGGGGTCGTTTCCGGTGCGGACGGCCAGACGATGTATCTGGAGAATGTAGGAGTAGGTACTGTGGAAACATTAGATTCCATTAAGCTGACGGCTACCGGCAAGTTTAAATTCACTCAACTCAAACCGGACTATCCGGACTTTTACCGTTTCCGTTTAAACAATCAGCTCATCAATTTCTCTATTGATTCTACAGAGACATTAGTTTTTTCAGCAGACGCCGGCACATTTGCAACCTCCTATACAGTAGAAGGCTCAGAAAATGCAAAAGCAATCAAAAATATCACCCTGGCTCAATTAGATGCCAACCAGGCGATCGGCCGTTTACGAAAAGAGCATGACGCTAAACTGATCGCTGACACCACTTACCGGTCCAGTGTGCTGGAAGCAGCCGAAGCTTATAAGGAAGTGGCCCGTAAGTATATCTATTCTGCTCCGATGAGCACAGCGGCCTACTTTGCCCTGTTCCAACAGATAGATGGACTTTTATTCTTCGACCTGTATGATAAAGAGGATTCCAAGGCCTATGCTGCCGTAGCCACCAGCTTTGATCATTATTATCCGGAAAGTACCCGGTCCAAACATCTTCATAATCTGGCACTTCAGTCCATTAAAATCATCAGAGGCCAGCGAGCGCTGGATATGGATGACATTAATATTCAGGAGATCAATTTCCTCGATATTGCACTCCCTGATATCCGGGGGGAAGTAGTCAAACTTTCTTCTGTAGCGGAAAACAAGGCGGTATTGATCAACTTTACAGTTTATCAGACAGAATGGTCACCCGCATTGAACATGGCATTTGGAGAATTATATACTAAATACCATAGCAGAGGATTGGAAATATATCAGGTATCTTTAGATACAGATACCCATTTCTGGAGAAATGTAGCTTCTAATTTACCCTGGGTATCTGTTTTGGATCCGGAGTCTGTCTATTCACAAACAGCCGCTTTATACAATGTCAGACAACTTCCCGGCATATTCCTGTTAGATAAAAAAGGGAATATGGTAAAAAGGATCGAAGATATTGAGACGATGGAAAAAGATGTTCTATCTGTTTTATAACAAATTGTTCTTTAAATGTATATGTTATAAAGCACCTCATCCGATTTGTTGACAATGCAAAAAAACATATATTTGCATTGTTTTAAAGGAATAAAACATGGAGTTCCGGCCAGGTTCATATGGTCGGGATTCTTTTTTATTGGAATAATCATAAATCACAAAAAATAATTAAGGAGGATTTAGTATGGCTGTTAGTTATATGACAGAAGACGGTTACAACAAGATCTTAGCAGAAATTCATTATCTGGAAACCGTAAAACGCCCGGAAATCTCAGCCCAGATCGCGGAGGCACGAGATAAAGGAGACTTGTCCGAAAATGCAGAATACGATGCCACAAAAGAAGCACAGGGAATCATGGAAGCAAAGATTGCCCAATTAAAAGGCCTGATCTCTAATGCACGTTTGATCGATGAATCCCGGGTAACCACCGATGCTGTTCAAATCCTGAACAAGGTCAAGATCCGGAATACTAAAAATAACGCAGTGATGACCTATACCTTAGTTTCTGACTCGGAAGCCAACCTGAAAGAAGGTAAAATTGCGGTAAGTACTCCCATTGCTAAAGGACTTATGGGAAAAAAGGTAGGAGATGTTGTAGATATCAATGTTCCTTCCGGAGTCATGAGTTTTGAAATCATGGAAATTTCCCTTTAATCCATAAAACAGATACCATGGCAACTATTTTCAGCAAAATTATAGCAGGAGAAATCCCAGCCCATATAATCGCAGAAAACGAAGAATTCTTCGCTTTCTTAGATATACATCCGGTAGCTCCCGGGCATACTTTGGTGGTTCCTAAAGTGGAAGTAGATTATATATTTGATATTGATAATGAGGTTTTAGGCCGGATGATGGCTTTTGCAAAACAGGTAGCCGCCGCTCAAAAGGCAACAATCCCCTGCAAGCGGATCGGCCTGACGGTAATCGGTCTGGAAGTACCGCATGCTCATATTCATCTGATCCCGATGAATAAAGAATCAGATATCTATTTCGGGAAAGAAAAACTTTCTCCTACACAGGAAGAATTAGCAGAAATAGCTGCAAAAATTCGAAAAGAAATTAAATAAGATACTGTAAATTTTCTTATTTCAAAAATTTACTTATCTTTGTAAGGTCCTAAAATTGATTTATTTTAATAAATACAAAGGGACAAACATTAAAAAAGATTCATTAGTGGTTTTTACTCATAAATTGTCAACCTTAGAAGAAAGGCCCCTCTGAGACAGAGCGGCCTTCTTTTTTGAAACACACAATTATAAAAGTAATTTCTCTTTACATTTAGATCCTGACTGACCAGCTTCCATAATTACCAAACCCGGGTATACCGGTTTCCCAGATAGGAACTCCCAATCGATAAGCCAGGATCACATTCACAATAAATGCAGCAATCCATAGGATCAACAGGGCTACCTTTACTCCGGAAGATACAGGCTTAAATTTAAAGGCATAACTGCAAATGGCATAAATCCCTGCCACTAATGGAATCCCAACTAACAGAAGCGCACAGATACTTCCTAAGAACAAACTGGTTTCCGGAAACATGGAAAGGGTATCCCACTCCACCATCGGGATGAGGTGGTCCAACAGTTTAAATCCTCCGCCAAAGATCAGCGCAAACAGGACAACCACCAATACAAAAGTCACCAGAATAAGTCCGGGAAATAAACAAATACCGATCAAAACTAAAATAACTTTCAGAAAAGCCCCTAATATATCCACTAAGGTATCCCCAATTTTCTGTATAGTCGATCTGGGTCTCCCAGAACTAATATAATCATTCACATTACTGGAAACCTTCTCAAAACTATGAGTCACCGTTTTTCCAATATTCTCAATGGTTACACTCTCCCCACGCATCTGCAATTTCTCAGTAGCCGTATAAGCTACAGGAACAATCAGCCAAAGTACAAGATAAACCACTACTAACGATCCACCTATACCACCCCACGGGAAGGAGAGGAAACAGAGTAAAGCCACGCCCAATCTGACAAGTGTCGCGTCCCATCCCATATAAGCTGCGATTCCACCTAATACACCTCCCAATATGCGGTCATCCGGATTCCGGAATAAACGTTTATGCACTTTCTCCTCTTCCGGATAAACAGCAGATTGTTTACCTTCAGGCTGTGAAGTCTCTTTGTCGAATTCCTCCCCAAAAAGATCTTCCGGTTTCCCCATCCGTTTGATCACTTCTTCCACATGGGCAATTGTAATTACCCCATACCCCAAACGGATCTTTTCATTAAACAGTTCTGAAATCCTCATTTCAAAATCATCGAGGATTTCGTCAGACCCCTCCTCTTTTTTAAAGTGGACCCGCAAATTCGTCAGATATTTGTCTAACAACTGATATGCGTCTTCGTCAATATGGAAAACGGTTCCTCCCAGATTAACTGTAAATGTCTTTTTCATCGCCTTTTATCATTTAAATATTTCGAATGTGGTTAATCGTATTATTCAATTCCTGCCAGGAAGTTTCCAGTTCTCCTAAAAATGCAACTCCCATTTCCGTAAGCTGATAATATTTCCTGGGGGGGCCCTGAGAAGATTCGATCCACTGATAACTCAAAAAACCACTGTTCTTTAAACGGGTCAAAAGTGGATATAGAGTGCCTTCTACAACAATCAATTTTGCTTCCTGTAACTTCTGAATAATGTCAGAGGTGTAAGCCGGTTCCTTTTTGAGCAGCAACAAAATGCAATACTCTAAAGTACCTTTTCTCATTTGTGATTTTACGTTCTCTGCATTCATATACTTATTATTCCTGTCTATGTTTATATGACAAATATATGTAATGCCTATGTACTATGCAATACATACTACTATAATTATTGTATTTTAACCTTTAAAAGTGGATAGATAAGGCTGTTTTCTTCTTTTATATCATTCTCCCATACCCAAAAAGAGACAAAAAAGGAGTGGTCTTTCCTTATCCATACAGGAAAAACCACTCCTTAATCAGTATTAATAAATTACTCTTCTAAGAAGAATACTTCCTTATTTCAGCATAATATTCCGGATCACACTGGATTCATTTCCCGCTGCATCCGTACAAGTCACGATAAAATGATAATGTCCGGGGGTCGCATTCACCGGAATCTGGACTTCGTGATGATGAACCCGTGCTTTCTCTCTACCCGAGACATCATAGACTTTACTAAAGGAATAATCAACGGTTGAATCATCCACCCGGTGAGGATTAAAATTACCGAAGTTCTCATATACCTCTAACTTATAAGTGGCTAACATCACATTATCCGATAGTTCCATATCAAAATGCATGCCGGCTCCATCCCCAATCTTTACAATCGCACCGTCCCGTGGTTCCATCAGATTGATCGTCGGTTTGGTTTTATCTTCCTGTTGAGTTTCCGCAAAAGCAAATGAGGGTATACACAGAAGGAAAGAAAGCATAACAAAAAGGTGTTTTGTTTTCATTGTCTTTAATTTTATTACTTATTCATTTAAGGGAACAAATATAAAATAAAATGTGTAGTCTACTCTCATCCCCAACATTTTTATGAAGATAGGTAGGGTGAACCCGTGGAATGTCCGGAAGATCACTTTCCTCTCTTCATACTGACAGGGATCTGCATCATGCCCGCATCAAACACACAATCTATTTTATTTCCTTTGAGATCAAAAGAAACCGTGATCGGATAACCTTCCGCAGTCATATCTCCGTAAAATTTGCCATTATCATTGGCACGCAGATTACTGGTTTCCATGGTATTGGCTCCGCCGCTGAAATAGGCTTTCACCTCTTTCTTTACCTCTTTGATCGAGCACTGTCCATTCACCACTTCACCCGTCATCGGATGAGAGAACTCATAGGTCCATTCTCCTAACAACTTTTTAGGGATCTGCTTATCCTGAGCAAAAATGGTAGCACTCAATGATAACAAAACACACATGTAAAATAAAACTGTAGTTTTCATATGAATATATTATTAAATGGTTGATAAATGTCTGCTATATATAATACGATAAACTTATTTCTTCACAGCCGACCGCTGCGTAATAACTTCCATAAATTTATCTTTATAAATCTCCGAAACAGGAATATATTCCTTCCCGATCACAATCCGGCTTCCCCTCTCGATCGCCTTGATCTTATCAATGGCTACTATATAAGATCGATGAACACGGATAAAACGATTCGAAGGTAACAATTCTTCCGCGGCCTTCATGGTCATCAAAGAGATAACCGCTTTCGTTTCTCCTTCCACATAGATCTTTGCATAATCTTTCAATCCGCTGACATACTCGATTTTATCCAGTTCAATCCGGACAATCTTATAATCACATTTTACAAAGATACTTCCCGGATCCGCCTGTTGCAGATTTCCTTTTAAACGGCTTTGGCTATCAAACCATTGCAATGCCTTATTGGTCGCACGAAGGAATTGCTGGTAGTCAATCGGTTTCAACAAATATTCCAGTGCATTCATCTCATAACTCTCATAGGCATATTGCTTAAATGCGGCAGTGAATATGATACGGGTCTCAGCCGGAATACATTTGGCCAGTTCCAGGCCATTCAGTTCCGGCATCTGGATATCCAGGAAAATAAGATCTACCGGATGACTGTTGATTTCCCCCAAAGCCAGTACAGGACTATCATAGGAACCCTCTAATTTAAGAAATGGAGTCTTGGCTACATAGTTTTCCAGCAGACTAATGGCCAGAGGTTCATCATCGATGATCATACAACTTAATATCATGCACTCAGGATTTTATAGTAGATACAATTAGTTTACAGACATACATTCCATCCTTTACCCCATAGGTAAAGATATGCTGCCCCGGATAACATAGTTCCAATCTTTTTTCAGATTCACAATCCCGATCCCCGATCCTCCTTTATCTTCTTTATCCTTCGGAAAGTTAGAATTAACCGTAATAAATGTCAGGGTATCCTTTGCCTGCTCAAAAGAGATCCGGATAAAAGAGGGCTGATTCGCACTAATACCGTGCTTAAAAGCATTCTCTACCAAAGAAATATACAAAAGAGGAATTACTTCTCCCGGCTCTTCCACTTCCGGAATATCCACTTCAATGGTCGTACGGGAAGAGGTACGTATTTTCATCAGTTCTATGTAGTTGCGGACAAAATCCAGTTCACAATCCAGCGGTACATATTTTCTACTACTATCATACAATACGTATCGTAACAGTTCACTGAACTGTTGGATAGATAGCTGAGCGTTTTCCGGACTCACCAGGATCAGGCTATAAATATTATTCAACGTATTAAAAAGAAAATGTGGATTTAACTGGTTCTTCAGGATCTGAAGTTCGGACTCCATTTTATTAGCCACCAATTTCCGGCGCTCTGATTCGGACTTATACCATTCCTGTGTCATCTTAAAGGCCACACTGATTCCCAGACTCAACATATAAGGAATCCAACCTGTCACATAGATCGCCAGGCGCGTACCCCGGTCCAATGACCGGATATGAACGCCTACTCCCATAAACTCATAATATAACTGCTGTCCTTTCATCATAAGAAAAATAAAAAGAATATTAGCCAGAATAAAAGGAACGAGCTTCTTTTTGAAAAGGAGTTTATCTATCAGGAAAAAACTATTGAAATAATAAACAATAAAATAGGCAAAAGGAAGAACCCAGATAATTTTAAAAACCTCAAATGCATTTTCTATCGAACCTTTGTTCAGTAATTCCACGATAAAAGGCATACCGCACATGCTCAGCCATATAGCTACATGGAGAAAAATGGCATAGGGTTTTTTACTTTTTATTTTATCCATCTGGTAAATATAAAAATTAATGTGGTTTATTTCTCAAAGATACAGAGATGTTTCACCCGTCTCAAGCGAATTCGTCCATCCGGTCATTTTATCCGACGACCTGAATTTATTTATCGACCACATATTTATAAATGAACACCCGTAGATATGAGAATAAAATAGTTACTTTTGTAATCCATTTAAAATAAACGAGGCAAAACAATGAGTTATCTTATCAAAGGCCCTCAATCTCCGGTCCGGGCTTCTATTTTTTTACCTGCATCTAAAAGTATCAGTAACCGTATCCTGATCATGAATGCCTTAGGCGATGATCCGCGGGAAATAAAAAACCTGGCAGATAGTGATGATGTAAAAGCCATGATGGGTGTCTTACACTCGAATGACTGTCATTTTAATATCGGGGCTGCGGGAACGACCATGCGTTTCCTCACGGCATTCCTATCCAAAATCGTAGGTGAATGGACGATCACCGGAAGCGAACGGATGAAAAACCGTCCCATCCGGCTGTTGGTAGAGGCGTTGAATGGATTAGGTGCCCGCATTGAATACATGGAAAAGGAAGGATATCCTCCGCTACGAATTTTTGGCAGCGCCCTGCAGGGAGGGGAGATCTCTCTTTCCGGAGGAGTAAGTTCCCAATACATTTCTGCTCTCCTGATGATCGCTCCCACGATGGAAAAAGGATTAAAACTACATCTTGAAGGGGAGATTATTTCCCGTCCTTATATCCATCTGACCATCCAACTGATGAAAGCGTTTGGTGTGGAGGTCGAATGGAAGGGACAAGACCTCTATGTAGCTCCACAAACCTATAAACCCATCCCTTTTACCGTAGAATCGGATTGGAGCGGAGCCTCGTACTGGTATACGATCGCTTTATTCGCTGATCATCCGGAGATAGAACTATCCGGATTATTTGAGCATAGTTTGCAGGGGGATGCAGCCGGGGCAAAGCTGTTTGAGCAGTTGGGCATCCATACAACCTTCACCGGTAAAGGGGCGATCCTCCGGAAAAACGGGATAAAATGTGATCGCTTAGTGTATGACTTTATCAATGAACCGGACCTGGCGCAGACTTTTGTGGTAGCCTGTGTATTTTCAGGCACTCCTTTCCACTTTAGCGGGCTGCAAACATTAAAGATCAAAGAGTCAGACCGGATTGAAGCACTGAAAGCAGAACTCCGTAAATTAGGATATGTCATTACAGACAAAGAGGATACCATCTTAGAATGGAACGGTGAACGGTGCGACCCGGAGCCCCATCCGGTAATCCAAACTTACGAAGATCACCGGATGGCTATGGCCTTTGCTCCTATCGCATTAGTCAAACCGGAAGGAATTGAAATGGCAGATCCCCAGGTGGTCACTAAAAGTTACCCTGGATTCTGGAAAGATCTGGCAAGTGCCGGATTCCTGATCGAAGAAAAATAACGTTCAATTATCCATTCACATGTGGTATATTATTTTAGCCATCATTCTGTTAGGTATACTGGCCGCTATAGCAGGCTGGTTCAGGAACCGTAAGTTTCAGAAGATGCTGGAACGGGGTGAGATCACTGAAATTCCCGAAGCAACCGAAAGAGTAGAAGAAGAGTGCTGCGGGCAACATGCGACCTGCGAAAAAGATAGCTTGTTAGCAGCCGTTAGTAAGCAGATAGAATACTACGATGATGAGGAGCTGGACCGTTATCAGGGAATTGATCCGGACCAGTATGAAGAAAAAGCCGTAGATGAATTCCGGGAGATACTCTACACCTTGCGGGATGAAGAGGTAGCCGGATGGATCCGCAGCCTCCAGCTACGAGGGATCGCACTACCGGACCTGCTGAAAGATGAAGCATTCCTGATTATCGGAGAAAGAAGAATACACGCATAAATTATGACAGAACTTCTGCAATACGCATTTTTTCAAAATGCCCTGATCGGTAGTTTCCTGACGGCGATCGCATGCGGCATGGTCGGAACCTATATCGTTTCCCGCAGATTGGTTTTTATCAGCGGTGGGATTACGCATGCCTCTTTCGGAGGATTAGGTTTAGGATTCTACCTGGGTACCAATCCCATTCTGACAGCCATGCTCTTTTCCATCCTTTCAGCCTTCGGAGTAGAATGGGTCAGTAAATCACAGGATGTCCGGGAAGATTCCGCCATTGCCGGTGTATGGTCGTTAGGAATGGCCTTAGGAGTGATCTTTATCTTCCTGACTCCCGGCTATGCACCCAACCTGTCAGCCTATCTGTTCGGGAATATCCTGACCATTTCCTACACGGACCTTTACTGGATTGCCGGCTTAGTGATCCTCCTGAGCCTGATCTTTATTTTATACATCCGTGAGATCATGTATGTGGCTTTCGACCATGATTTTGCCAGAACCCAGGGACTTCCTGTGAAATGGATTGAATACTCGATGATGTTGTTTATAGCCGTCACTATTGTACTATCCATTCGTCTGGTCGGTATTATGCTACTCATGAGCCTGCTCACGCTGCCACAGATCACTATCAATCTCTTTACTTCCGATTTCCGGAAGATCATCTGGGGTAGTATCGCACTGGGATTTTTAGGCTGTGTTGCCGGTCTGATCTTCTCCTATTATCTGAATATTCCATCCGGGGCTTTTATTATCTTAGTATTGGTAGTCCTCTTTTTACTTGCCAAAGGAGTATTATTCCTGGCTAAGAGACAATAAATAAGTGGATTTTCAGTTAATATTACGATAACATAGCCCCATAGGTGAAGAAAGGTTTTTATTATATCATATCTATTGCTGTACTCAGCCTGCTTTTTTCTTGTAGTACGAAGAAAAACACAAAAGCAAGCCGTTTCTATCATGCCTTTAATTCACGCTATAATATCTATTTCAACGGAAAAACCTCTTTTGATGAAACATTAAAGATCATGGAGGACAATTACCAGGAAAGTTATACGGATATGATCCTGTTGCATCCCATCAGCGCCCAGCCAAAGGATAAGATGGTTCCCGGCGGCCCCTTTGACCGGGCTATCGAGAAAGGCAATAAAGCGATCAAACTCCATTCCATCAAAACCAAGCCCCCTAAAAAGCCGGGATGGAGAAACAACCCGAAACAGGTCGCACTGCAAAATCAGGAAGAATACAATCCGTTTTTAAAGAAATGCTGGCTGTTAATGGGACAGGGACAATTCTATAATGCAGATTTTTTGCAGGCGGCAGCCACTTTTTCCTATATCGCCCGTCATTATGCACAGGATGAAGAGGTGGTTGCGGAAGCCAGATTGTGGCAGGCCCGTTCCTATGCTGAGATGGACTGGCTGTTTGAGACAGAAGATATCCTGAAAAAGCTGAACATAAATGGCATTCCCCAGAAGCAACTGAAACTCTATGCGAAAACAAATGCGGATTACCTGATCAAAAACGGAAATTTTGAGGAGGCAATTCCCTATCTTCAGACAGCGATCAAAAGCGAAAAGAGCAAACTTCAACGAACCCGCATGAAGTATCTTTTAGGCCAGATATATGCTGAACAGGGTCTGGAAGGGATGGCCTATAAATCATTTGGGGATGTGATACGGGCTAATCCGGCCTATGAACTGGAATTTGCCGCCCGTATCCGCCAGACAGAAGTCTTTCCGGGAAATAATCCGCACAAAGTGATCCGGTCCCTCGAAAGGATGGGTAAAAATGAGAAGAACAAAGACTATCTGGACCAGGTCTATTATGCGTTAGGAAACGTACATCTCACGCAGGAAGATACGATCAAAGCGATCCAGAGCTATGAGTCAGCCATCGAAAAAAGTACCCGGAACGGCATGGATAAAGCGATTTGCCAGATCAAACTGGGTGATATCTATTTTGGCAGGCGTGACTATGTCAAAGCCCAGCCCTGTTTCAGTGGTGCCATTTCCATTATTAATAAAGAATACAAAGAATATAAACGCATCTCCAAACTCTCCTCCATTTTAGATGAATTAGTCATCCATGTGAAAGCCGTACACCTTCAGGACAGTCTACAAACACTGGCCCGTATGCCGGAAGCAGAACGGCTGGCAGTCATAGACAAAATCATCGAACAGGTGATCAAAGAAGAAGAGGAAGCAAAAGCGTTAGCTGAAAAAGAGGCCTATCTGGCTGAACAGGAAGCGATGGGTACCGGCATCGACCGTCCGGGAACGGATGTAGGTGGGATCACTATCCCGACAGCAGGAGGAAGTTCCTTCTACTTCTACAATTCACAAGCCGTTGCACAAGGTAAAACCCAGTTCCAGCGAAAATGGGGAAGGCGTACCCTCGAAGATGACTGGCGCAGAAGAAATAAAACGATGACTACCTTCCTGGCTGAACAGATGGATGAAATAGAGATGGATGAACCCACTTTGCAGTTTGCAGAGGATGGCACTCCCTTAACCCCGGAAGGATTTCCGGAAGCGATTCCCCCCAGCGTCTCCGATGATCCGAAAACAAGAGAATATTACATTCAGCAACTTCCTTTGACAGAAGAGGATATCGATGCATCTAATATAATTATCATCGATGGATTATACCAGATGGGAATGATCTATAAAGATAAATTAGAAGATATTCCTCTCTCCATTGAAACATTCGAAACATTAGATCGCCGGTTCCCGGGAAATGAGAACCAATTAGAAAGCTATTATCAGCTTTACCTGATGTCTCTCTATCTGGGTGATCAGGGATTGATGGAGCTTTATAAAAACAGACTGATCTCCACTTTCCCCGAAAGCGACTATGCCATTGCCATAGCCGATCCGGAATATGAACAAAATATCCGGCTCATGGACCGTGTCCAGGAGTCTCTTTATCAGTCGACTTATAATCATTACCTGACGGGTGATATATATACTGTTCGGAAGAACTATGCGGAGATCACTGCCAGATATCCCTTAGCGAAACTGATCCCCAAGTTCATGTTCCTGGAAGCCCTCACCTATGTACAGGAAGGAGACGCGGAAAGCTTCAAAGAAGCCTTGAAAGCCCTTGTCGAAAAATATCCGGACGCAGATGTAACGGAACTGGCAGGGGAAATGCTGAAAGGCGTACTTCGGGGACGTACCATGGTGCAGGGAAATATAAAAGGGATGGCCTGGAACTTACGATTAGGTATTGACGGAGAATTATCGGCGGCAGACTCTGCCCGTACCTTTACGGCAGTTGCCAATACTCCTTATAAATTACTGTTGGTCTACCCAACCGGATCCCTGCCTAATAACCAACTTTTATTTGCTGTGGCCGCTTACAACTTCGGGAATTTCATGGTCAAAGAGTTTGACCTGACCATAGAAGAAGCCGGCCCGATGACCCTATTGATGATCAATGGCTTTGTCAGCCTGGAAGAGATCCTGCAATATAGCCGTATGATCTACGGAACAGAGGGATATGCCTCTGCCTTTACAAAAGAGGTTACCTTACTTCCTATCTCTGAAGATAACTATGAGACGCTGATGCGGGGCAAAACCCTGGAAGAGTATATTGAGTTCTTTGAAGAATCTTACGGGGAGGTGGCTCCGGAAATGATCGAGCGCTGGCGGACCCATATGGAAGAAGAGGAAGAATCACAAGAAGAAGCCTCTTCTCAGCCGGAAGAGATTATCCAACCTCCTATCCGGGATGAAATTCAGGAAGAGAACCCTCAGGAATCTGCCGAAGATGTCCTGAGAGAAATTGCTGATCAGGAAGAAGAGGACGATCAAAGCAGATTAGAAGAAATAACAGAAGCTCCTCTCCTGCCGGAAAGAGAAACTCAGGAAGCAGACACAACTGTTTTGGTATCGGAAAATGTACCGGTTCTATCTCCGGTAGAAGAGACAGGGTTAACGTTAAAAGACATCGAAGAGATCCGCCGCCGGGAAGCGGAAGAAGAAGAAGCACGCAGAGAAGAAGCCCGGAAAGCCCTTGAAGCAAAACAACAACTTGAAAAGGAACTATTGGCTCAACGGGAAAAAGAACGGGAAGAGCTCGTCATAAAACAGAAAGAGGAGGAAGCGGCCCTCCTGCAAGCAAAAGCAGAAAAGGAAAAACAGTTAGAAGCAGACCGGAAGCAAAAACTGAAACAAGCGGAAGCAGAACGTAAAGCCAAGCTCAAAGCCCGCGAACAACTCCGTAAAGAGAAAGAACGTGAATACAAACAACGTCTGAAACAGAAGGAGAAAGAGCGGAAGCAAAAAGAGCTGGAATATAAAAAGAAACTCCAACAGCGGGAAAAAGAAAGACGTGAAGCCCAGAAGGCGAAAGAGGCTGCGGCCAAAAAACGTTAATGGTTTTCATCTCTTCTCTTCCCTACTACACAAAATTTTGCAAAATCATCTCTCATCTCTCATATATTGCCCTCGATCCCTCTCTGGAAGCGGAAAGCAAATATGAGAGATGCCTTTTTTCAATCTCTAATGATCTCTCATCTCTAATACTCCGGATTCTTCTTTTGAACTGCTCTATATACACAGCTTTTCCAGGCCATAGGGGTAATATTTATCAGATCCGGGCATTATACCGTTTATATCTATCTTTTTCCAGGCCGTAGGCCTATTATATAAAAATGAAAAAATGATGGATTATACGTTTAGATCCCCAAAGGGGATCCATCAACAGCCCAGGGATGAACGAAGTGATTCCCTGGGTAAGGATCATCCTTTCATAACCTTGGAAAGGTTTCACTTCGCTGCTTTTCCGCATGCAACCCACTGTGGGGTTGTTCTAAGGGGGCTTCTACCCAGGGAATCGCCTATGGCTCATCCCTGGGCTACTGCTGGATCCCCTTTGGGGATCATTCATCCTCGCTGGTTTTGGATTTCCATCAGAGATCATTTATGGCCAATGGGGTTGAATTGCTGGTGAAGATATCCATTACTTACATATGACATCTTCTGATTTTATTTTTTTGGTTTTTACACATCTGATCTTCCAGGCGGGGATCGCAAAAGTAGAGAGATACTCACCCGGGGTGTGCTGTAAGTACACCCCATCTTATGAAAACAACAGGTTTGTATATGTAGTGTCGTGCTTACAGCACTCCATGGGCTCCGATACCTGACCTGGGACTTGCGTCCCAGGCTACTATATGCCGTCCCTGCGGGACTTAAGAGATAAAGATCACCTTTCGTCAATCGCCCTTTGCAGAAATCTTCCGAACATGCTTGGGCGTTGCCCTGGGCTGGTATGTACTGTCCCTTCGGGACTTTAAGACTCAAAGACTGGGCTTACAATTGCGGGCTGGTAAGGAGAACAATCTATGGGGAAAGGTTTGGTTTTCTCTGTTAGTCAGCAGGAAGATTTGGGCCCACGGCCGTGGGCTCGTTGGTTCACAAGCGTGATCCGATGGGATCACACGTGAGAGCCCTTCGGTTCACGGCCGTGAACCGAAGAAAAGGAAGGCATGGCGATAGGAATGAGTGCCTATCTTCCGGAGAAAGGAAAGGAGGGGAAATCATTTTTTCTTTATGATGGATCAGACAAAAAAGGAGGAGGAAAATATGAACTCTTTGCCGGCACGGATCTTTCATCTGTTCCTGTGCATACAAAAAGAATCAGGCATGGAATTGAAATTCCACGCCAGCAGGTGAGTGAACGAATCCCTCCAGGAAGAAATCCCCTGAGTGCAACCGGGATTTATCAAAGATAAATAACTTCTTTGAAGGCGTAGCGTCTTAGGGTTTGGTCTCTTAGTTGGAGGATGAGATGGCCGGTTGGTTCTATTTCATAGATGGCAGCATCGAATGTTTCTCCGGTTTCTTTGTCCTGATAGGGATGAAATCCCTCTTTCCGAAAAAGGGATGCCTGGTATTTTTCTGTGATTTGTTCCTCTTTCTCCTGCAACAGATCCAGATAATATGGATAGAAGATATGCTGAAACCGTCTTAGGACCTCTTCTTTATCATACTCTTTCCCGGTGATTTGTTTCAGGGAAACCGGATTGGGAGCGTCGCTAAGGAATTGGGTTTGATTGAGATTGATCCCGATCCCTATGATAGAACAATAGATATGGTAACCTGTCAGATCATTCTCGATCAGCATACCACAGATCTTTTTTTCCTTCCAGTAGATATCATTGGGCCATTTGATCGTGATTCCATCCGTGTAATGATCCAATGTCTCTTTCACGCTGAGAGAAGCGATCCGGGATATAATAAACTGCCGGTTGGCAGGAATACAATCCGGATATAGGAGGATACTGAATGTCAGATTTTTTCCTTTTTCCGATTCCCAGCTATTCCCGGTTTGCCCTCTACCGGCAGTCTGGAAAGCTGTAGTAACGATTGAACCTTCCGGTAACTTCTTTTCGAGGGTTAGTTGCCGCAGATAGTGGTTGGTAGAGCCGGTCTCCTCTATCCGGATGATCAACGGTTGTTCCATCAGTCTTCTTCTTTATATAGATCCCTTATTTTCTTGGGTAATTTGGCGATCACTTCCTGATAGGAATGGCGGATCCAGTACCGGATCTCTTCATCTTCCATATCTCGTTCCAGAAATACAGAGTTCCAGTATTTCTTATGGAAATGGAAGGCTGGTTCGACCGCCCGATACCGGTCCCGTAACTCTTCGGTATGCTCCGTACTACATTTAAGTGCCATACGAGGTTCCGGCTCATCCAACGGAAGGAGAGCAAACATTTTATTTTCCACTTTGAATACTAAGGAGACCTCATCAAAGGGAAAACACTCGGTCACATTTTTCAGTGTAAGACAATATTCTCTTGCTTCTTCTATATTCATCTGATCTTTGTTTATCGTTTACTTATTGGAGCATAAAAGGCATTTTCTATATGTTCTATCTGATATCCTCCCGGTTGATGAATGAGAGTGATAATATCAAAACGGATGGGAAGGTCTATTTTGAAATACCGGACATATGCATGGGTCGCTGCTACCAGCCGCCGGATCTTTCTTGTATTGACAGCCTCTTCCGGTAAAAGAAGCGGATCCGTTGAACGGGTCTTCACTTCTATACAAACCAGCTCATCCGGCAGAGTAGCCACAATATCCAGCTCATAGTGTCCGGAGCGCCAGTTGGTATGCAGGATCTGATAGCCTTTCTTTTCCAGATAAGTTTTGGCCTCTTTCTCTCCCTCTTTCCCGGTTGTCGTATGTGTAGCCTTTCCCATGCACACAAATATATGTATTTTCTTTTTTATTTAAGGTTTCACATGTACATTTGCAGCATATGAAACAGATACGTAAAAAATCTGCTGCTTTACCCAATCAGCCACGAGTACACAAAGTGACTTTTATGCTCAATAATGAAGAGCAGAAGGTGGTGGACCGTTATCTGTCCAAATATAAGATCACGAATAAATCCCGCTGGTATCGTGAAACCATCCTTTCTCATATCCTGAAAACCCTCGAAGAGGATTACCCGACCCTGTTTAATGAAAATGAGATGAGAAGATGAGCTTTTTCACGGACGAATACTTTATGAAGCAGGCATTAGCGGAAGCACGGCTGGCTGCGGAAGAGGGCGAGGTGCCTGTAGGTGCGGTAGTTGTATGCAATGACCAGATCATTGCCCGTGCCCATAACCAGACAGAACGGTTGCAGGATCCGACTGCACATGCGGAGATGCTGGCTATCACGGCTGCCGTGGGGGTGTTAGGTGCCAAATATCTTTCCGGCTGTAGTCTGTATGTAACCGTAGAACCCTGTATTATGTGCGCAGGAGCGATCGGATGGTCTCAACTCAGCCAGATCATCTATGGGGCTTCCGATGAAAAGAGAGGATTCAGTATGTTTGCCCCGAAAGCTTTTCATCCGAAGGCTGTTGTTATAAAAGGCATACTGGAACAGGAATGTGCGCAGGAGATGACCACTTTCTTCCGTCAAAAAAGATAATCCCTTACTTTACCTCCTCATAGTCTATATACTCTCCTTCATCGGGAGTAAATATCTTCTTTTTCTGGGAGGTTGTATATTCGTTCCGGGAACGTTGTTGACCGGAGGTTTGTCTGTTTCCTGTTCTACGCCGTTGTTCGCTCTTCTGTCCTTTATTTCCACTTCCGAAAAGTAAGTTCTTAAAGGTCCGCAAAATGGAGAACCCCATCAGAAAAACTAACAGCAGAAATAGAAAGAAGATCATGAATAAAAACTTGAACATAAGCTATATCTATTAATTCTATTTATCTAATCATACAAAGATAAACAATCTTATGATCTCTTACTGTTAAAAATAGACAAGAGAATATATAGAATGATAGTTCCGGTAATCCCTAAAAAGCCGAAGAAGAGGACAAACAGGAGAGCACAGGCCACTAACATGTACCGGAGCTCGTTTCCTTTCCATGCCAGGGATTTGATCTTAAAAGAGAACATCGGTATCTCTGAAACTAATAACAGGGAGGTTAAAGTAAATAAACAGATAACGGCAGGAATCCAGTAGATGATGTAATGATGAACCACCGGTAAGATGGCATAGGCAGCGGATGCCCATAGAAGAGCATGTGCCGGGACCGGTAATCCGATGAAGGAGGTGGATTGCCGGGTATCATTATTAAACTTGGCTAATCTCAGGCAGGAAAAGGCCGGGACTACAAAGGCTGTATAAGGGATATACTCACGGATGCTTTCCCAGGGAAGGTCTACAGCCGCTTCCCGTAGCAGACAGAACAGGATCATTCCCGGTGCAGCTCCAAAGCTGACCACATCCGCTAAGGAGTCCATATCTTTTCCTATATCCGAGTAAGCATGTAAGAGGCGGGCAGCTAAGCCGTCGCAGAAGTCGAGCACACCTGCTATGATTATCCAGATAAGCGCCCATAAGAACAGGCCTTCGAATGCCATTACGATCGAGATACATCCCGCAGTCAAATGTAAACAGGTGATTGTGTTTGGAATATGTTTACGTATGTTCATGTGTTGATCTTTTCAGGCCATTTTACCTAAACGGGCAATCGGTGTCTGATTGCCTGTGACGGTCTGGTCCATTTCCACTAATACTTCCGTTCCCACCGGGAGGTAAACATCCACACGGGAACCGAATTTAATAAAGCCCATTTGCTCGTCCACATGGCATTTCTCTCCTACTTTGGCGTAGGTTACAATTCTTCTGGCCATGGCTCCGGCGATCTGGCGTGCCAATACTTCCACTCCGTTACGTGTGGTAATCACCACCGCAGAACGTTCATTCTCCGTACTACTTTTAGGAAGGTAGGCTGCCATGAAACGGCCGTTATGGTGGGAGACATGTTTCACTGTTCCATTTACGGGAAACCAGTTGGCATGAACATTGAAAACAGACATAAAAATGGAGATCTGGAGACATTCCCGGTGAAGGATCTCATTTTCCATTACTTCTTCTATGGCAACGATCCTTCCATCTGCCGGAGCAATCACTAAGCCTTCCGAATCATAAGGAAATTTCCGGAAAGGGCTCCGGAAGAAGTTGAGTACCAACAGGAAGAGAATGGTGGAAATGCTCAGTACCAGATAAAAGATCCATGCTTTGCTGGTCGTATAATACAGACTCATATTCACAATAAACAGTATTGTGAATAGAGTGAGTAATAAACCTGTCCCTTCTTTGTGTACTTTCATCCTTTTTCTGCCAACTTACAATAAAGAATTCACAAAAGTATTCATTATTTAGCGAATATCAAAGTAATTCCTTTTACACGCATTCAATTTCATTCAGCTCTACATACCACACGTAGCCTGTAACCTTCTGATATCCCATTTGATTGATCAGTTTCATATAATTCCGGACCGGACGGACGTAACGAGTATCTTTTTTCTTTCCGAATTTATAGTTGATCACTGTTACGGCATGGTCTTTGACTAAGATTCTATCCGGATGCCGGACAGTCTTTTTATTTGCAAGGATATCCATCTCTTTCAGGAGCTGGCAATTGGTGTTGAACCAATGTTCTGTTTCCGGTCGGGAGGTCCACTCTTCCAGCCGCCTGTGCAGGATCTGGGCTTCTTTCTGATTAACAATTCCTCCTTGTCTATAGTTTTCAACCATTTGGGGAATCTCCTCTTTGGTGTAGATGTGGCTCAGGATTTCACGGGCTACGGAGGCCTGCTTTTTTTCCGGGTTATTAAAGAAGAAGCCTTTTCCATAGAGGCGGAGTTTCAGACGCTCATCCGGACTTACGGAATAGATCCTGTCTATAGCAATTTCCTGGGTGGAGTGCTCATTTGTAGCGTCTCCGGCCGGTTTCCAGGCTTTTCCTGCTTCAAATATTCCCTCTTCTCTATTAAAATGAGAGAGCAGATCCATTCGATCTTCTTCTGTGCCCGGCTCCTCTTTGATAGAAAGGGCGGCCCATAAGAGATCACCTATGCAGGTGATCTTTTCTACTTCCCCGGTTTTCTCTTTTATTTTCTTCGGCCGGGGAGCGAGGACGATCAATTCTTCTTTCGCCCGGGTAAGAGCGACATAGAGCGTATTGAGATTGTCCATGAAAGCGTGCAGCCGTTCATGGAAGTAGTCCTTCGCAAAGATCGTTTTACTCAGGTTCTGACTGTACCGGACCGGAACCAGTTTCAGACGGTTGAAAGGTTTTTCTGTAGGCTGGCACCACAGAATAACCGGCTTGGTGGGTTTATGGTCTATTTCCCAGTCTCCAAAAGGAATAATAACGGCTTTAAAGCCCAGCCCTTTGGATTTATGGATCGTAAGAATACGGATCGCATTCTGGCCGTCCGGAGTAGCAATGGTTTTTCTGTTGCCGGTCTCTTCCCACCATTTGAGGAAACGGTTCAGATCAGAAGTTTCTTTTTGTGCATATTCGGATACCATATCTAAAAATGCCTGAATGAATACCTGTTCGTTCTCGGGTATAATATCCTTAAATAAACGGTAAATCCCCTCTGTTGTTTCATATAATGAATTATGAGAGAGTGCATATAACGCCAGTTCCTGTTCTTCCGTAAAAGAAGAAGGAAATTCACCGGCCCCTGTTTTTCCTTTTAATACCTTGTAGGCAAAAAGGGCCATCTGGCGGAAGGTGGGCTCATCCGGATTTTTCAGATGCCGTAAGAGGGTAATCATAAAACGGACCGAGGCCGAACTGCTTACGAATAACGCATCGTCTGAAATAATATCATAATGGTAGCGGCCGGAGGAATGTTCTTCTTTATAGTTCAGGAGTGTTTCCGCTACAGTCGCCCCTTCAATATTAGTACGGACCAGGATCGCTATATCTTTCAGGGCATATCCTTTATCCTGGAGATCTTCCAGTACTCCGGGCAATTTCTGTAGTGCCTCTTCTTTCCAGTCTGCAGCCTCCTCCCCTTTCAGAAATTCCACTTTTACATGTCCGTCTTTTTTCCGGAACGGGATAGGAACCCGTTGCATACACTGCTGATAGGCAGACATAATGCGGGTAAAAAACTCCTCTTTCTCTTTTTCTGTCAGGGAGGAAGTGTTTAACGGTTCATTATATAGGTCCTGTAGCAGTGCCGGTGTGATCGTGAAGAGAGAATTATTAAACTCTACGATATGGCGGCAACTTCTCCAGTTGTCTTTCAGTGTTTCTTCTTTTACCAGTTCAGGGTCAAAGTGTTGCTGAACTTTCCCATCCAACAGTTTCCAGTCCGAATTACGAAACCGGTAGATACTTTGTTTGACGTCTCCTACGATCAGGTTATTCTTTTTATAGGCCAGGCTTTCCTTGATCAGGGGATAGAAGTTGTTCCACTGCATACCGCTGGTGTCCTGAAATTCATCTATCATGTAATGATCAATCGTCATACCTGTTTTCTCGTAGATAAAAGGGGTATCATTCCCATCAATCACTTTACTTAACAATTCCGTGGTATCGGCGATAAGCATGATATTTTTCTCCTCCCGGTACATGGCTATCTGATAGGAAATATCGGTCAGGATGCCTAATGTGTAATAGTAGCGTACAATCTCTTTGGCTGTATAGTAGGAAGTCAGCGCAGAGAAAAGAGAGACCACTCCTTTGATGCAATCATTCAGGCCATCCTGATATGCACAGCAGATGATGGAAACAAGAGCTTCCGGAGTTGTTTTGGTGTAACAACCTTCCATACCATCTGCTAATTTAACAAACGTAGCAGACGGTTCTTTGAACTCCCCGGTGGCTAATTTTTCAAAAAGAAAAAGGGGTGAACGGCTTCCTCCTTTGAAGTCCGCAGGATTCAGTCCATACCGGTTCAGAACGGCCATTCCTTTTTCTCCTAACTGCCGGGCTTCTTCTTCTACCTGGCGAATAATTGTATATAGTTCGTTTTTATAATCTTCCAAAGACTCCTTATTCCGGATATCCTCATTCAGATCATCACTGAAAACTTTATAGCTCTCTTTGAACAGCTCCCGGCTGAGCATCATCATATCCCGGCGAAGGTTCCATTCTCCTCCATTTTCAATTTTTTCTTCCGCAAAGCGGATCAGCCATCCCAAGAGCTCTTTACTTTCAGGCTTTTCCAGATCCACTAACAGATTGTCAATGGCTTCGGAGAGTACTCTCTCCTGATCCATTTCTATTCCATAGCCTCCCTGTAACCCGATCTCCCGGGTAAAAGCGCGCATGGTCTGCTGGAAGAACTTATCAATGGTGCTGATGTTAAAGGCTGCGTAGTCATGGAGAATAGCCACTAACGTTTCTTTTGCCTTTTTCCGAAGTTGCTCTTCTGTGAGGTTATGTGCGGCAGTTAACAGTTTAATGTAGTCTGACTTTTTATCTGCAGCCAGATGATAAAGCTCCTGGATGATCCGTTCTTTCATCTCATCCGTTGCTTTATTGGTGAATGTCACGGCTAAAATATGCCGGTATGCATTGGGCTGACTAAAAAGTAATTTCAGATATTCTCCTGTCAGCCTGTGTGTTTTGCCGGCTCCGGCTGAGGCTCTGTATACTGTCAGCATAGGGGGTAATTAAATAATACGACTTTTACTATATCCCTCTTTTTGTAGAATGTCTAATACTTTCTGACGATGATCTCCCTGCACGATGATCTCTCCGTCTTTTGCCGAACCGCCTACTCCGCATTTCACTTTCAGCATTTTGCCCAGTGTGGCCAGATCGTCGGAAGTTCCCCGGAATCCGGTGATCAATGTCACGGCTTTACCGCCCCGGTTCCGTTTATCTAATGAGATCCGTAGTTGCTGTTTTTCTTTCGGAAGAGTCTCTTCTTCGCTTTCTTCTCCTGTATTATAATTGAAATCCGGATTGGTGGAATACATCACTCCTAACCGGTCTTTCCAGTCATTATTTTTCATATCCGTACATAGCTTTCTGTGCCAAAGCTACAAATTATTTTTGAATCAGGACTGTCGCATAGGCTGCGATGCCTTCCTGCCGTCCTGTAAAGCCTAACTTTTCCGTAGTCGTTGCTTTAATGGAGATGTCTTCTTCCTCTACTTCCATCACTTCTGCAAGGGTTTGCTTCATGGCAGGTATATGAGGATTGAGTTTCGGTTTCTCCGCTGCAATGGTCGCATCTATATTTCCTAACTGGTAGCCGGCCTCCCGGATCAGCTTCATCGTGTCCCGCAAAAGGATCTTACTATCTATGTTTTTATATTCTCCGGCTGTATCGGGAAAATGATATCCTATATCCCGCATATTGGCAGCTCCCAGCAGGGCATCGCAGATCGCATGAATGAGTACATCCGCATCACTATGTCCTAACAACCCCAGTGTATGTTCTATTTTGATACCACCGATCCACATTTCCCGGTCAGGAACCAGGGCATGTACATCATAACCAAATCCTACCCGTATTTTCATAGTCTATTTATTATTAACGGAATAAGTTCTTAATACCATCCATATCGAATGATAATGAAAAACGAAGCGTTTGGTCAAGTGGGTTACTCGGTACGGTACTGATCAGATAAGCGGCATCGATCTGGAAAACACTCATACGGAATCCTACCCCCAGAGAGAAGTACTGACGGTTCCCTTTGTTCTGGTTCTCATAAAAATAACCTCCCCGTACAAAGAACTGATTGTTGTAGCTATATTCCGCACCGATTGACAGCATGATCTCTTTCAGTTCTTCACTGAATCCACCCGGTGCATCACTAAAGGAACGGAAGGCTCCGGAGATAGAAGACATACTATTATATTTGTCTTTTAATCTTTCATATTCCTCCTTCTCTTCATCTGTTGTTCCTTTATTCTTTGGCAGGCTGGGAACCAGATATTTACTTACATCCAGATATAAACCAATTGAATTGTAATCATCTAAGGGATAGAGAAGACCAGTACCCACTTTCAACATAGCGGGAAGGAACTGGTTGGTATTTCCGCCATCGTAAGAGATCTTACTACCCATGTTGGAGATATTAAATCCATAACTCCACAGACTCTCTCCTCCTCCTAAGATCACATATTTTTCTCCATATCCGGCAATGTCCACCGCAAATGCATTTCCCGGTACCATGTCTTCATCTTCACTGACTCCCATATCTGAACGAATATACCGGAAGGCTACCGCCATAGAAAAGGATTCGGAAAGCTTCCGGCTATAACTGATATCGAATGCCATTTCATAGGGGTTCATCGTATATTGGGAATTATAATTCTCCAGTGTTCCGGCTGGAATTTCCCCCAGCGAGAAATAGCGGATTGAGGCTCCGATCGCCTGATTGTCATTCTGGCCTATTTTATAGTATCCTGCCAAATAGGCAAGTGCCACGTCATTTACCAGCTTTCTCAACCAGGGAGTGTAGGACATGGAGACACCGGCTTTACTATATTGAAAAGCGTATTTGGCAGGGTTCCAGTATTGGGAATTAATATCCGGTTCTGTAGCGACCCCGTTATCCCCCATCGCTCCTGCACGGGCGTCCGGTGCTATGGACAGGGAAGGAACAGCCGTGTTGATAGGAGCAAAATCTTTTTGAGCCTGCATATCCATGGATGCTATCATTAACAAAGAGAGCGTAAGTAACAGAAAAGTCTTTGATATTCTTATCATATAAATTTATTGCAAATGTTTAATTCTATAAACTATGATTGTACGTAATTTATTGTCCCAGAATGATTAATTTTTTTGCGTCCGTCGCTTCCTTTGATTTGTCGGAACGGATTGCTGCCCGGTAGATATAGACTCCGGGACGGAGACGGGATCCCCGGTTATTTGACAAATCCCAGGTAACTGTATAGGGTTTGGAATAGTCGGAACTACCCTTTTCCTCATGTTGCCACTGAAGCCGTCCGGTCATATCATAGACCATGATCGTAATATCCAGGGTAGAACCCGGCCGGTTATGGTAAAGATAGAAGGTGACATTCTCTCTCGCCGGTACAGGAGAAGCGATGATCTGTGCAAGTACGGGCTTTAATCCGGTGATCACTTCAAATTCAAAAGTGTAGGTAGTCGGGTTATTATATACATCCCATATTTTAAATTCGGCTGTATGGAGCCCTACCTCCAGTTCCGGGATCAGGAATTTAATAAGCCCTTCTCCTCCCGTGTTCGGAACCGTTTCATAATAACCGTTCAGATTGTAGCTTTTATTGGCATCGTTATCAATGATCAGCATGATATCATGTCCTACACTATTTCCTGTGATATTCACTCCACTCTCATCCCAGACTCTTGCAATAAAGAAAGGGGTACTGTTTACTTTATCTCCTTCCACAAAGGTCGAATCATTCAAATAGATAGCCCGGATCTCCGGTCCTTCCGTATCCCCATCTATATTTCCTCCGGTTCCTCCTACTTTAAATTTCCGGAATGCCCCGTTAGCTTCCAGTCCATTCGTTTCATCGTAAGCATATAACACCATTTTCCCTTCATTCCCGGAATAAGAAATGTCCTTAGGTACGGTGAAAGTAAAGCTGAACTTACCGTTCTCCAAAGATTCATTCCCGGTAAAAATAGTTCCGGAATAGTCTTTATAGGTAAATGTGTTACCTGTATTATTATTATCTAAGGTGGTTATTTCTATCTGACTATCCAGTATGGTTGGATAGATCATCCCATTGAAATTAGTCGCCGGATTCCCATCAGGCTGATAGATCTCCCCTTCTACAGTTACCTTTTCCAGTGCCCTGAGAGTAATCGTATCGCCCGTGACAGCTTCTCCATTGATGGATCTTATTTGTATATCATACTTAGGATAAGTAAGTCTTAAGGCGGGATCACCGATTAGCGCAAAGCCTCCAAGGAAACTTCTTGTCGTGTCGCCAACTATTCTTATCTTATTCACTGTCTCTTTTAAAACATCCCCTAATCTGAGATGCTCTCCACCAGGCTTATCAAAAAGAAAGTTTATAAATGCTTCATTGACCACCGTATTTCTTTGGGCGATAGCTACCCGGGTAGTAGTCAATAGGCCTATGCCACCACTTTTTGACAAAAAGACATCTTCTCCGGCAGACGTAGCACGGGCATCAAACCGGGCAAAATCACAGGTCGCAGTGATCCATAGGGGCAGGTACTCATAGTTATAATTAATAATCTCTGCCTGGGTAATTACTTTCTCATCACTTAGTCCGGTTGTTCCACCATGCCCGGTATAATTCAAAATAAATATCCCATTTTTTAATGATTTTTGAACCAATGTATTCACATCCGGATAGGTATTCCCACCCGCCGATTTTTTAAAAGCATCATAATAAATCCTGTTTACCAGATACTCCGGGTTATTTTTTTCTATATTATCCGCCAACGCATTCGCGTGCGACATATGCAGAGAGGTAAAAGAATCCGCACTACTTCCATCATCAGCAATGAAACAAATATTATTTTTCCAGGATCCGGTATTTTCATTATCCATATAGGCTATGATCTTATCCACCACCTGAGTTGCTTCAGACAAGTTTCTTACCGGTATTCTTCCAACTCCCAGATGAAGGGGCTGGAAGGCAATTTCTCCTGAAGTATCCCCTAAAACCCCAAAATAGTTATCTATTACATAGGAAAAATAACTTAAAGACTCCTGTGTCTGATAAGTCAATAACATTCCATTTTGTAACTCTTTAATCTGGTTTCCTTCTGTAGTAATAAACCGGTTATCATAAAAACCATCGCCAAACAGCAAAAGATATTTAGGTTGATCTTTTTCCGAGCTACTCCGGTCATAAAACATCTTCATAAAACGGCGGTATGCTGTTGCATCCGGTGTACCGCTGGAAAATTCATTATATATCTCTTCGGGATTAACAACTGTTACTGACAAATTATCTTTTTCCCGGTGGGCTTCTGCTAACCGTAGTGCCTGACTACGAAAAGAGGATGGAGAAATGATCACCATATCTGTCTGAGCCAGCCCATGTAGATTCTGATTTGAAATTTCGCCTACGAATGCCGGTTTAGAGATTATTTTGTCTGTTTGCACAGCTACGAACTCCCGTAATGCTCCGGCAGGAATTGAAAAAGATAGTTCGGAACTACTCAACGTAGTCTCCATCACCTTTGGGTTCAGAGGATCTGTTACATCAAAAACAACCGTACCGGTAGTCGCATTCTGTATCGTGAATTTTGAAGCATTTCCAATAGATTCTATGGTACGGAAAAAGGTCACATTATCATAGACTTTCAATGCCCGTTTCATCTGCAAATAAACATAATCTAATCTGGCATTCGCATCCCCGGATCTGCTATAGGAAATATTTATTTTGTTATTTTCACTCTTTGCAGTTGTCCAGTCAGTCTGTAGGAGCACTTCATTACCGGCAATATGTGACGCCAGATTACCACTAACAGCCCTGACTGTTCCGGTTGCAATAAGATCACTGTTTATGGATAAGGAAACTGTAGCTGTTCCGGACGTAGGTCTGCCTACAAACCGGGCTCTCACTTTTCCGTTTTCATTTAGAATTCCCGGTATGGAAAATGTTCTTACATCCCGGGAGTTTACCGTGGTGAAAGATTCACCAAAAAGTTCCCGGCCGGATGAATTAATAGATTCTAATTCTACTTTATGTATAACATAATCATCAAAGGTAGTTACAGAAAGTAAAGCTCCTCCCGGCGGATTTTCTTTTTCCATATTCTTAGCCCCGGTCGCATCAGTGATAAAATAATAGCCGTAGAGGGAATAAGGATTATAAGTATGTTCAAAATATCCATCCTTGTCAACATATTCCCATTTTACCGGTCCTCTTCCATAGAAAAGCAAATAGTCAGAACCCCGCCAGACTGCTGTTGCAGGCAGATCATCGATATATGTTTTACTGAAATCTTCATCTAACGGCCAACCGCCGTATCCATGGATGGAAACTTTTTCCGGGTCACTAAATCCCATACTCCGTAGTTCCGCATAGGTTATTTTGTAGATCCCAGTCGTATCGATCTGTATTTTATGCCATTTACCGGTAGCAAGAACAGATCCGGAAGCATACCGGTTGCCATTTCCCCAAACGGAAGTTGAAGCAAGGCAACAGATCAGAATGAATAATGTATATATTAATCGTTGCATATATTATATCGTATCGAACTCTCATCGCACATGGAAATCTAATAGTTTCCTTTCGCCGATAAATCCCTGCAAATGATCTCCAATCCTGACAGGACCTACTCCGGCAGGTGTACCGGTATAGATCAGGTCTCCGATCTTCAGGGTAAAAAAGCGACTTACATACGCAATGATTTTATCCACTGAAAAGATCATCTGGGAGGTATTACCTTCCTGCACTTTGTTCCCGTTAATCATAAGATGAAATGGGATCTCTGAGATTTTCCCGATCTCTGTTAATGGCACAAAGCTGCCTGTGACTGCCGAATGATCAAACGCCTTGCTTAGTTCCCAGGGCAATCCTTCTTTCCGCAATCTGTTTTGCAGGTCACGGGCAGTAAAGTCAATTCCTACAGTTACTTCATCATAATACCGATGAGCAAATCGTTCGGCAATATTTTTACCAAGCCGGTTGATCTTTATGACGATCTCTGTTTCATAATGGATCTCCGATGAGAAATCCGGAATAAAAAAGGGTTTGCCGTCTTTCAGTAAAGAAGAGTCGGACTTCATAAAGATAGTGGGCTCTGATAATTCTAACGAATGATGCATCTCTTTATTGTGAGTGGCATAATTCATTCCTACAGCGATGATCTTCATTTCAGTGATTCATTGAGTTCAGACGATTGAACATAACAGCTAAGTGGGCATACATGGAAGTGTTCTGTACCACGATGTGTTCAGGTACACGGATTCGGAAAGGAGTAAAATTCCATAGGGCTTTGATCCCGCCATGGATGATCTGCCCGGTTACCTCCTGTGCTTTTTCAACCGGAACTGTAATGATTCCTATGGTTGCTCCGAATTCTTTTTGCTTAGCGGGAAAGTCGTTAATATGATAAACCGGGATACCATTGACATTTGTACCTGCGAGTTCGTCGCGTATATCAAAACCTGCCACAATATCCAAACCGTATTGGTTCAAGCCGGTGTCCTGCAACAAAGCAGCTCCCAAACTTCCCACCCCAAACAGAAATGCTTTATGTTGGGAAGTGAAACCTAAGAAATCTTCCAGCACATTGACCAGGGCATCAATTTCGTATCCTACACGGGTTTTTCCGGAGATATTTACAAAAGACAGATCTTTTGCTACCTGGCTGGGGTCAACATTGATCTCTTTCGCTATCTGTGTGGAGGAGACAAATGTCTCTCCTTTTCCTTTCAATAGCTTAACAAAAGCCAGATACCAGGGGAGCCTGCGCAGGGTAGGTTCCGGTATTTTCCAGATTTGTTTCATCTCCTCATTCACCATCGGAATACTTGCTGATTAATATATGTACAAAAGTACAACATTTTTCTTTAATATAAGTTTCTGAAAAATGTACAGGTACAGGAGGAGGTATTTCTTATTTCAATTGGATTGCTTTGTACTTTTTCCCGAATCTGTCTGTTACTTCTATAGTGATCGTTGCCCCTGGATGTGAAGGAATTGCATAAAACAGATGATCGGTAGGAGTCACGCTGATCCATGTATGAATCCAGTTAGCCCGGTTCTGTTCAAAATAAGGTTTATAATAGGGGTCAACACCTTTATATTGCTCCATCTTTCCTTTTAGTTCTCCATTTTCATACCAAACCACCTCCCATGCCGGATCCCAGTTCCACACATTTGCAATCACTGCTTCCGGACGTTCCGGATCTGTTCCCGCGGCATACCAGGTTGCCTGATAACCGGCTTCTTTTCCTGTAGTTCTGTAGTGCCAGTCTATCTGGTCATCCTGAATATTATAAACCGCATAGCCGGCAGGTGTTCCATCCGTACAAATATCGGATTGCCACCAACTACCACAGATACCTCCGTGAATATGTTCAAAAATATTCGTAGCTAAAATATAGTTCTCATTGCTATGGTTATGGCCGGAAAAAATATGGGCATTAAAGGGTTTGAGTAGTTCGAAAAGATGCTCCCGGTTTTGCAAACAGTTAAACAGGGAGCCCATCGCAGAAGGATTTTCTTTTAGTTCCAGGCTCCAGACCGGAATATGGAACATCAGGATGACATTGGAACCGGGTTTTACGAAAGACAGGTCTTGTTTTAACCAGTTCGTCTGCCGGTCACTCAGATAACCAATATAATAATAGGCATTCGATGTATACATCACATCATCCAAAACGACATAATGGGTATTTCCTCTATTGAATGAATAAAATTCCGGCCCGAATTCCTTCCGGAAAATAGTGGGCGATGTCTCAGCAGACCATCCTCCATATGCCATATCATGATTTCCTTTGGTATGGAAAACCGGGCAGGCCAAACGAGTTACTATTTCTTTGTAAGGAGCAAACAATTCCGGTTTATCAAAAACAATGTCACCACACACAAAAGCATACGTTGGAACATCTTCTTCCTGAATGGTCCGGATCATATCTTTCACAGACTCTTCAAACTTTTGCAGATCATTTTCATCATATACCTGCGGATCCGCGAATACAATCAGCCGATGATTTCTTCCGTCCTGTTCAAAGGTTTCAGCGCAAAATCAATTTGTTGGTTTTCTTTTGTCTTATCGATCGGTATTCCTATATCCGGTAATCCGTTTTTCATGGGAATCTCATACCCGGAAGGAATAGTGAGCATGATAAAATCAGCCGTCCGGTTAGTGACGATCTGATAGTTTCCCTCGTCATTGGTTTGGACAATAAGATATCCGTCGGAAACAGGGACGCCAGGTATCCCTTTTCCTGTAGTCTGATCCATCACTTTTCCCTCTATGAATAGATTCCGAAGGTCTACCTGTGCCTGCAAGGCTAAAAGATTGCAACTAAACAGGAGTGCAAAAGTAAAGAGAGTCTGTTTCATATTATACACATTTATTATTTTCCTGTGATCATTTGTTCAATCTCCTCCAATGACCGGCCAGTCGTTTCCGGAACCCACTTCCAGGTGATAAACAAATAAGGTATACACATCACTCCGAATAACCAGAATACTCCATAGGGAGCCAGGTTGGTTAATAGCCAAGGGGTAAGTTGCCCGATCAGATAAGTACCGATCCAGAGAGAGAACCCGGCAATAGACATAGCGGCTCCACGCACTTTGACCGGATACATTTCGGAAAGTAAAACAAAGATCACCGTACAGATAGAGATCGCACAACAGAAAATATAGGCCATGATCAATCCTAACAGGATTTCAGGAGCAAAAGAGGAACCTTCTTTATTTAAAAGGAAGTATAATCCGATTAATATCAACGTCACAATCATTCCGGACACCCCGGTGTAAACCAATTTCTTACGTCCGATCTGGTCTATTAACCACATGCCTAATATAGTGGAAAACACATTGACTAATCCTACGATGATCTGGAAATCTAAGGAATTACTTTGTGCCAGTCCCGCCTCTTCAAACAGAACAGGTCCGTAATATAATACAGCATTGACTCCCATGAACTGTCCCAAGATGGCTAAGCTTACCCCCACAAATAACACTGTACGGAAACCCGGTTGCAGCAGTAAACGCCAGTCGCTTTTTTCTTCTGTCCGTATTAACTCTCTGATCTCTGTTATCTGCGCTTTAGCCGCTTCTACCCCAAACATCCGTCTCATGACATCCAGTGCTTTCTCTTCTTTTTGCTTAGTCATCTGCCAGCGGGGACTTTCCGGTATAAAGAAAAGCATCACCAGAAATAAGAATGCCGGGATCGTTTCCAGTCCTAACATAGCCCGCCAGTATTCAGATACGAAAATGGTAGATAGCCAGAGTTGTTCAAAAGAGGCAGATAAAGAATATTTTAGTACGAATGAATTCATAAAATAGGAAACTACTATACCTATAGTAATCGCTAACTGATATAAAACAACTAATCTGCCCCGGTACCGCGGAATAGAGATCTCAGAGATATATAAAGGGGAGATGATAGAAGCCACCCCTATACCAATACCACCGATGATCCGGTAAATTACCAATTCATTTACCGAGTTGGAGAGCATACAACCAACCGCAGAAGAAGTAAACAGGATCGCAGCAAAGAACAAAACAGGTTTTCGCCCCAACAGGTCACTGAGTTTACCGGCAAAGGCTACCCCGATAATCGATCCGATCAACGCACAACCCACATACCATCCTGTCTGAAGATCATCCATATGAAACTGAAGAGAGACTGTTTTAATTGTTCCGGAAATGACGGCCGTGTCATATCCAAACAGAAATCCTCCCAGGGCGGCAACCGCAGAGAGAAAAACAACATATCCTATATTTTCAGAGGACCGGCTTTGTACTGATTCCGTCTTATTTCATGTTAAAGTATTCCTTATACCGGTTATATAGATGTCCTGCCTGCAGATAAGCAGACTGAGGGCTCATAAAATGAGAGAATTCAAAGGTGATCGCTTTATCATATTGAATACGGGCGGCAGCTTCCAGCTTCAGACGCAATTTATCAAATTTGATAGGTAAAAACTTAATAGGCATATCCCGGTCAAAGGATTCTGCGTTTGTCCAGCATTCAATACCATATTTATCTGCCATTTTCTTATTCACACGGAAGAACGCATCCAATTCATCGTAATCAATGTGTCCATCCTGGAAAGCACAGGCATCTACCGAACCTTTAATACCATCAAAGATCTCCGACCATTCCCTTTCGTGTTGTTCAATAGACACCGCATCTTCCCGGCTAATAGTAGCGGAAGAGGCAGCAACCGCTTTTTTCCCATCTATCCAGGGAGAGATAAGAGTGGGTAATCCTCCGGATACATCCTTACATTGTCTTCCCAGACTACTAAAGGCATCGATCGCACCTTTGGTAGCCCGGCTTATTTCCTGGCTTAAGTACCATCCCTGAAAACTTTTATAGTGCCCATATTTTTTCCACACCTCTTCAATCACATATTTGTTGGATTCAATTTCCCAACTTAAATCCCCTGTCGCCCAATAAATCCCGGAATCATAAAGTCCAAAATAGAATTTCATCTGGTATTTGTCCGCTAACCGCAAATACATATCCAACAGATCTACCGAGGGTTTATAACATCCGAATTGATCCATCAGATATTCGGAAGGATAGGTAATGAATTTCTTATATCCTGAACGGATCATGATCACCGTATCGATCCCAATGGCTTTCATATGGGCAAAATCCTGATCCCATTCTTTCTCTCCCCAGTTTTGGTGTGGAATATCATGGGATATTTCATCTAAGAAAGTTCCGGTAATCTTTAATCCCTGCGCTTTCGGAATGAGAAGGGTACTTTCTATATCAGATTCTTTTACAGGCGTTTCTGCGGGTGAACATCCGGCCATTGTCCCGGTAGCCATAGCTGCGCCGGCAACAGATAATTGTTTAATAAAATTTCTACGGTTATTGTTTTCCATGGTTAGCTCGTTCTCCATATATATTTATATTCACTGATCCGAATGGGTCAACATATGTATCTAATAAGACAGCAAATTCCTTCCGCGTAACCGGACGTTCCGGATCAAAATGGTCTAATCCGGTCATTTCCCAGGCATTGCTTTGTAAGTCAATAAAGGATTCCACGGAAGAACCTCCCTCTGTACCTTTCAATTCATAGATAATCCGGAGCGCTTTATCAACGGTTATTATCTCTTCCTCTATTAGGCCACTAAATGTAGGGAAAAAATCGGTTAGTCCGGGTAGTAACTCCTTTGAGATTAGGGCGGAATCCGCATCTATCCAGGTTTGGTTCTCCCATCCGACATTCATTCCTCTCCCTCGCAGGATACCGGTAACACCGGCTTTTTGCAGAGCCTGAAAAGCAGGGTCTGTCACCGGAACATCCAGGTAAGGAAGTAGATATCCCTTTGCATCCAGCAAGGTTTGCTGCACTTCTCTTACTGGCACTTCCGATACAGGTGTATTATTTCGAATCGCTAATCCGGCTATAATTCCCGCGGCCTGTCCGATTTGCATTACCACCGGTTGTAGCCGGGTCGTCCCATTAATCAGGTTAGAGACAGAGATTGATTTTTCCGCAACGATCAGATCTTCCGTATTTTCCGGAAGAAGTGTTCCCATCGGAAGGCCATAGGATGGAATAGGATAAAAATGCAACTCCGGCAGTTCCGCCCAGCCATGATAACGGGCATGGTGATGGTCAACCGGATAGTCCCCCACAGCAATACAAGTACGATAAAGTGGCTGAGATTGCTCATACGGATGCGTGACATGATTCAGATTGAACCGGATAATCCATGGATCCTTCTCGATTCCCGGTGATAGGGAATAAACGGAAGTTTATCTTCCGTCGGGAATTCATCATCTGCTAAACCCAAAGTATGGAATCCTAATGCTGTTTGCAGATAATACAGATAGGAGAGCGTCCGGTTTTTAGCCTCCTTCAAAGCCTCTTTGCGTTCTTCCGGAGTCATCTCTATGATATTGAGATAATAATCATTTCCTTCGATGGGCCAGTTAATCATGTATTTACCGTTCGGTAATTTACCATATCTCATCATGTAATCACATTCCCACTGGCGGTTCTTTTCCTGTGGGTCCACACATAGATGGGATTGGCAGGTACAATAAAAGAGAGACGGGTCGTAGTTTTCCGGTTTTTCAATCGTAACATCCCGGTCATATTCTTTTAATATGGCCACATACGTAATATCCTGGATAATATCGTTGGCTTCCTCCCCTGCAATCTCTTCTCCGCATACACTCCGTGCCTCCATCCCTATATCATAGGACACACCACACGCTTTGGCCACATCTCCCAATTCCGTACCATCTATCAGTACTTTCGCTTTGATCCGGAAAGGAACATTTTCTTTTTTCCTTCTACTATCCAATATCCCTGATCCCGGCGGACCGTTTCATAGCTACTTTGATACCATATATCCAGATTCTTTTCTTCCGCAGCCAGTTTTTTCCATATTTCATTTCTCACAGAGGGTTCAAACAAAACTTTGCTTACCCATCCGGTCCGGAGGTTATCCTCATGCCCATAATATGCAATCAGTTTTTCCCGGAATTCTCCCCATAATCCGGACGGCAATTTGTGGTTACCATCAATTGCACTCACACCCGCAGCCGTAAGCATTCCTCCCAGCCAGGTATATTCCTCTATAATCAGTGTATGAGCCCCTAACCGGGCAGCCTGGATCCCGGCAGTAGTACCACTGGCGCCTCCGCCGATAATCAGGACATCTACTTCGTGGGTCTTTACACAGGAGAAGCTCAGGAAACAAAGAATAGTAACAAGCAGCGTTTTCATATTATTTACATTTTTCTAAAATCTGCCAGCATTGATAAAGGGACCGGGGTACATGGAAACATCCTTTCCATTTACCACCTTTGGATTCCAGAAGAACTTCTCCCCGGCGGTTCAGATAACCAAACCATTCCGGATGTTCAGGATCTTTGAAATGTTTCCAGGTATAGTCATGAATTTTGTTAAACCATTCCAGGCACTTTTCAGAACCCGTCAAATGATATCCTTTAATCATACAAACCAATGCTTCGGTATGGACCCACCACAGTTTTTGATCCCACTCCAATTGTTGAGGAGGAGCTCCTTCCCGGTCCATAAAATAGAAGAATCCTTCATATTCTTTATCCCATCCATAGTCTGCCGCCTTCAAAGCAATGCCGACTGCTTTTTCGATCAATTCCGGGTTGTTCTGCCGTACGCCTAAATCCATAATAAACCACATGGCCTCCAGCGTATGGCCCGGATTGACCTGCCGTCCTTCAAAACTATCGGACAGGTTTCCCTCCGCGGTGACATTTTCAACGATCAATCCCAATTCCGGTTTGTAGAAAATCTCCATCACTTCATGGATACAGGTCTCAATCGTATGATTTAGTATTTTCTCCTCCAGCAAGGGCTCAAGCTCCAGGGAAAGGTTACACATAATCATCGGAAGAGCAAATCCTTTCAGGTCTCTGGAACCCGGGATGGCTTTGTTCCGCTTTCCCTTTGGATTATCTGTTCTGGATAAAATAGTCTGATAAGTCACTTTGGCAATATGGGCATATTCCTCATTGCCGGTGGCTAAGTAGAGTTGGCCAAAAGCCATGGCGGCAAAAGTATAAGAGAATATATTATAAGGAGCGACTAAGGGTTTCCCCTCCCGGGTTAAAGAAAAATACCAGTTATACTGTCCGTCATGTCCCCATTTCTTTAAGAATTCCCCTCCCTGAATAGCACATTTCAACCAGGCTGGTCTTTTCTCCACCTTATTATATAAATAGGAAAACAACCACACCTGGCGAGCCTGCAACCAGATGAATTTATCCGTATCGAAAACTTCTCCGTTTCGTTTCAGACAAGTAAAATAGCCTCCGAATTGATTATCCTGTGACTTTTCCAGCCAAAAAGGTATCACATTTTGCAGCAGCTCTTCCTTATATAGCAGCGATAAGTTAACAAAATTCATAGATCATTCTTTTAAGGTTACTAAATGAAGCCAGCTATATTTCTTTTAATTAAAGGTATTATATAGGCTTATAATTAATTTAATCTTGCTCTGTCGCAAAATTAATAAAATAATTTAATAACAAAAGAAGATCTAATAGTATATTTAAAATATTAAGAGGAAATATAAGATTATTATAATAACCCAAGCATTTTGCTTCTCGAAAGCAAACAGGCTCCTATCAATCCGGCCCGCTCCCCTAATTTAGAGATCACCAGATCGGTATCCTGATTAACCAGATTCAAGGAATATTTCTTCACGGCACTCCTGATAGGCAAACGGAGATAGTCCTGTGTCAGGGAAATAGGACCACCGATAATAACTAATTCGGGATTAAACAGATTGATCATGCCTGCGATCCATCTTCCCAGATGGTTCCCGATCCGTTCCACAATCTCAATAGACAGCACATCTTCTTTCAGGACGGCATCCACAAAATCCCCTAAGGTCACTTCTCCTTTTTCTTTTATTTTTTCTGATAGGATGGTGGTACTGCCCTGTTCCAGATATTCTTTCAATACCCGTTGAATAGCAAAACCGGAAGCTTCTGTTTCCAGACAACCTTTTTTTCCGCATCCGCAGATGATCTCATTATCGAAGGCACTGATATGGCCAAATTCTCCGGAGAATCCGGATTTACCATAATACAACTTACCGTCTAAGATCAATCCGGCACCCAATCCCCAGTTTACATTGATAAACAGAACATTACTTTTCCCTTTTCCCGCTCCGGCGATAAATTCTCCATACGCCATGGCACGTGAATCATTTTCCAGGGTAACCGGAATATCCAATTGCTCTTCCATGATCTGGGATAACGGTTTTTCATCAAAACAGAAATAACTGAAGGAATAGCCGGTCCGGGTATTGATACGTCCGGTGAGATTCACGCCTACCTGCAGGATCTTCTCCCGGTCAATATCCAAGTTATCCATATAACTATTAATAATATGGCATAACTCTTCCAGGGATTCTTTGGTATTGACTAACTCATAGTCTATGGCAGCCTCTTCATCAATCACTTTTCCGTTGAAATCAATCGTAGCCAATAAAACCCTTTTACGATGCACATCTACCCCTACAAAATAACCGGATACCGGATTAATTCCATACATATTCGGTTTTCTTCCGCCACTTGTATTTTGCTTACCTGAATCTAATATATATCCTTCTTCCAGCAGTTCCATTACCAATTTAGTAACTGTAGGAACACTTAATTCAATCTCTTTACTGAGATCCGCTATGGAAGAGTCTCCGGAGATAATTAAATATTGAATGATCCGTTTTTTAAGGACTTCATTTTTACTGCTTCCGTCAGATAATAGAAAATGTGCTTTCATAAAATTGGTTTTATCAGACAAATATAATTCTATTTGGGTTACATTTTAAAAAAGAAGCTGTATAGAATCCTTTTTTTTAAATAGTTTTTTAAACCCGGCCCTGATATTCGTCTACTGTATAATTAAGAAATTGATTAAAAGGAAGTAATTTCCTGAAATAATCTTCTGCGATATCGATCCAGTCCGGTTGGTCAAAGAAGTGGTCCGGCACGGGCGTACTCACACAGAAATCTTTATGCAGCAGGATCTCTCCATGTGGAGTATCAGCCGGATATCCGGCAGGCATCCGTTTCAACGTATCTCCTTCCAACTCTTTATACACAGATTTAAATGCAGGATTCCCGATGATCCCAACAAATTCATCCATCTGATCATAAATATCCCTTCTTAACATTTTTAACAGAGCCGGCTCCGGACAATAGATCCCTCCGGAAAAGAAACATCCGTCCGGTTCCAGGTGGAAATAATAGCCTCCACGCACACTTTTACGACCTCCCTGGGCCATGTAGGCTCCGAAATAGTTTTTATAAGGTAATTTATTAGGAGAAAAACGGATATCCCTGTAAATACGGAAAAGACAATCTTTTGCCTCCAGCCCTGCAATCTCCGGATCAAACAAAGAGATCCGGTCGATCAAAACCTGGACATATCGAATGTATTCATTCCGCAAACCATCATATCTTTCTTTATTTTCCTGAAACCAAATGCGATTATTGTTTTCCTGTAATTCCCGTAGAAATTGTAAAGCCTGTGAGATCATTTTATTTTATATTAGAGATTAAAAGAACTCTAAAGATCAGAAATTATATCCGATATTCAGATAAAATTGGGCACTTTTATTCCAGTTAGACACACTTATACTGGTATTGACAGGGCCGGCAAAACTATTGTAGGCATATCCGATACTTCCTCCCCAGACATGTTTACCATTCAAAATGCTTAGTACATCATTGTGATGTACAGCATAATTCCCGATCAGGGAAATGTAATGCCTGCTCCACAACCGCTGCCGTAGATGAAGGCGGATGATCCCCACCGCATTATCGAATATCTCTATATGGTTAATGCCGGCAAAGGGTAATTGCTGGGGAAGATAACGATGAGGAACTTCTCCACCCACCGCGTTTAAAAAGGGATAGGCCAGATTTCCACCAATCAGTACCCTCCCATAAATAGAAGGAAGCAACGTCAGTCTGGAGCGAAGGGGAATGACACTGGTAAAACCCAAACCGGCAGCCGAAAAAGGAGATTTACCATTATACCCTACAAAGTTATCCGTATACATAGAATAATAGGCCTGCAAAGAGACGCCCCGGTTCGGGAAGTAACGGCGATCCAATGTTTCCAGATGCGCCAGCCCAAAATAACTGATATAGCCTTCCGGTTTGACATTATAAGTATCAAACCCCCCTTTATAGAGGAAAGAGTTATAATTAAAGTACTCGTAACGCAATCCGACCTTCACTTTAAAATTCAGCCAGTTCATATCTGAGTAGGCGAGTTCCGCCATATGATGGGTATAATTGGTATTCAGGATCTTTTCTCCCCTGGAATGGATATCTAAGTTCTGATACCGGAACATATAGGCCAGGTTAATATTCCGCATCGGGTTCCGTTCGATGCCGTAATCTACCCGCCCATATCCGCTTTTCCCAATCCGCCCGGTCACGGAAAGCTTCGTTCTGGCATGGGAACGGTAATCGAATGTCCCGTTCAATAAGACAGCCGCGATCTCTTCCGTATCAAAACGGATACCCAGGTTGATGGAAGTATTGGATTTCTCCTGAACCATGAGCAACAGATCATACGGCTCCTCTCCGGTTAATTTGTAACTTACATGGGAATAGCTATTGGCACCCATAAGGATAGAGATCGCATTTTGCAGTTGTTGTACAGAGATCCGGCTGTTCTCTTTCAACCCGGAGATCTTTAGTAACCAGCTCTCATCCCGCGGGTCCGTCCCTTCAAAGAGTATATTCCGGATATAAAAAGTATCGGAAGGATGAACAGCAGAAGATTTCTCCTGCGGGAAACGGCCGGTATCTGTTGCTCCCAATGCCTCTTTCCGCAATGCAAGGATTTCCTCCCAGTGTCTGCGTGCTTCCTGCTCTCCGCGCCAGATCATTGTATCAATCGCGACCGGATGAAAACTGGCAGAATTATAAGGAGTCATATCCGGTCTTAACAACAGGTCCGTATTCTCCTTGTTTTGACTATATTTTTCATATCCGTGCAACGCGATGATCTGGCCGACTACATCTCTGGGAGTATTGATACCCTCCAATAATTTCAGGTCACTCGTTCCTAAATCCACCCCGATCACCAGATCCGCTCCCAATCGTTTGGCGACATCCACGGGATAATTATTATTAATTCCTCCATCGATCAGTACCGTACTGTCTAACCGGACGGGAGTAAATACGACAGGAATAGCCATACTGGCCCGCATCGCTAACGGGATACTTCCCGACTGAAAAATATAATCTTCCCCGGAGACCAGATCAACCGCTACAGCGGCAAAAGGGATCGGTAATTTCCTGAAATCAACGTTGTCATGATATCCGACAGTCAGGTTAGAAAAGAGATTATGCAGGTTCTGCCCTTTAATCACACCCCCGGGAAGAATATCCCGCTTGTTCCTGCCAAAAGGAAGAGATAAAATATACCGTTCGGAGTTTTCTTTTTCCGGGAATGTCAGGCTGTTCCTCCGGACCCGGTCACTCAATAACATGGTCCAGTCCTGCATTCTCACCATACTGTCAATCGTAAGCGCATCATAACCAATGGCACACAATCCTCCTACAATAGCTCCCATACTGGTACCCACGACATAATCAATAGGCATACCGGCCTCCTCCAACACCTTCAATACTCCGATATGGGCGACCCCTTTCGCACCCCCTCCGCCTAAGACAACGGCTACCTTTTTCTCCTGCCCTATGGAAGGGAAATGGAAGAGAAGGGTTATAAACAGACAGTAGAGGAACCTTTTCATTGACTCAGGGATTTGTAACAAATGTAAAAGGTTTGTATGAATCCTCCAAGCGAATTAAGATTTCTAACATCTTCCTGTTAGCAGGAATGAGAATGTTTACTGCAGCCTGAAAGTAATAGGTACCGTATATTTAACAGCGACCGGTTTCCCATCTAATAGTCCCGGACTCCATACGGGCATCATCTCCAGCACCTTGCGGGCCGCCAGATCCAGGGAGGGAGTGATTCCCCGGACCAATTCAATATTTCTTATCTTTCCATCTCTGCCGACAATAAACGAACAAATCACCCGCCCCTGAATTCCTTCATCCTGAGCGTCCCGGGGATATTTCACATTTTGACTGATAAACTTCAACAGTTCTACTTCACCACCCGGGAAAACCGGCATGTGGTCTACTACCGTATAGATTGTTTCTTCCGCCTCCCTCATCATACTCTCTAATAAGCGGGGAGGATAGATATCCTCCTCTTCAGATCCATAGAAAAGAGACTCTTTCAAAGAGGCTGAAATAGTATTTATAACAGAAAAATAGGCATTCCACTCTCCCTCCCGTATATTCCTGGTTTCATAATTGTTTTGGTCAGTTTTGATAAATGCCAACTCCTGGGGAATACGTGCCACGGCCTCCACCTGATTAAAAATCAGTAACGTACCGGTTAAAGGAATAAAAAGAAGGTATTTGGCCCGGTTGAAACCATTCGTCCCCTTTCTGTTCATCATCCGGATGCGGTTTTTAATAGGTAACATATTGAAACTATTGTAAAGGTCTACACCGGATTGCTGATGAGCCAACCCTAAGAGATGATATTGATATATTTTACTGTCATATCCTTTTTCAAGAACTTTACGGTCCGCCAGGTATTCCAGATTACAGCGAATTTCCCTTTTTAACAACCAGACAACCGGGTTACACCAACAGAAAATACACATCATTTCACTAAGGATCACATCCACTGAATGCCACTGCCGGACATGAGTATATTCATGTGCTATGATCTCATCCAGTTCTATGTCCGAATGTTTGGGAGGACAAATAAACACAAAACGGAAAAAAGAGAAAGGAGGAAGCTCCTTTGGAGGAATATATATCTTATCATTGTCCAGATACTTTACTTCAGACCGTAAGATCACCCCCCCACTATACTTCCTAACCGGACCAGAAACCGTACACCCAGAAAAAGAATACCCGCAAAATAAATACCTTTCAGACAGGCAGAGAGCGTAATACCCCATCCGGAAGAGATCGCTTTGGCCGGGGAAACCACAATTTCCGGCAACATACCTGAATAGAGAAAGACAGCTTCTGCGATCGGCTCTTTGCTACTAACCCAATCCTGAATATGAAGGAAGGGATATAAAAGAGCCAGAACGAAGAAAGAGATCAGGCTCAACCGTCTCAAGTGGAAAAAAGTATCCTTATAAAAAAAGAGACGGTAAAATGCGTAAAACAGCAACAAGGCTATATTTACTTTGATGAAATATATTATTGCCGGGTCCATGGTAGTTAGATCTAAGTAATGTTTTTTATTCTTCTTTCCCTTTTTCGATCATCTGAATGATCTCCTGTAAGTCTTCTGCCGAGATCTTTTGATCTTTTGCAAAGAAAGAAACCATCTCTTTATAAGAGTTTTCAAAATAATCCCTGACCACTCCGCTCATAAACGTACGTTTATACTCACTTTCCGGAATGATCGCATGATATTCATAGGTATTACCATGTCGTTTAATCTTTACATACTTCTTCCGTTCCAGATTTTTGACAATGGATGCCACCGTCGTGTAAGGAGGCTTCGGCTCCGGAAGTTTCGCCAGGATATCCTTAATAAAACAAGGACCAATCTGCCATACCCATAGCATAACTTCCTCTTCCTGCATTGTTAGTTTTTGCATAGCGTTACAAATTTATATTTTCACAAAACTACGAATATATCGTAATAATACAACTACAAATGCATTAATTAGTGTTAATAATTCCCTCCTCTTGCTTCTATCTGATCCATCATAAAGAAAAAACAATTTTCCCCTCCTTCCTTTTCTTCGGAAGATAGGCACTCATTCTTACCGCCATGCCTTCCTTTTCTTCGGTTCACGGCCGTGAACCAGTGGGATCACACGTGAGAGCCCATCGGCTCACGCCTGTGAACCAACGAGCCCACGGCCGTGTGCCCAAATCTTCCTGCCGAGCGGCAGAGAAAACCAAACCTTTCCCCATAGATTATTCTCCTTACCAGCCCGCGCAATTAGCTAAGCCCGCTCTTTGATTCTTAAAGACCCAAAGGGACAGCATATACCAGGCCAGGGCAACGCCCAATCATGTTTGGAAGATTTCTGCAAAGAGCGATTGGCAAAAGGTGATCTTGATCTCTTAAGTCCTGAAAGGACGTCATATAATAGCCTGGGACGCAAGTCCCAGGTAGAGAGATCCCCACCGGGGGTGTGCTGTAGGTACACCCCCCCTCTTATATAAACCATAGGTTTGTATATGCAGTGTCGTGCTTACAGCACTCCAGTGACTACTGATACCTGACCTGGGATTTGCATCCCAGGCTAAATATGTGCCGTCCCTGCGGGACTTAAGAGATTAACGCCTGCACATCCGGAGCATGAAGGATGATTTTAGGGTCGAAGGGGATTTGGCTAAGGCCGATCTTCGATTGCAATCTGTCGTGGCCGGAAGATTTATTAAAAATGTAAATGTTTATGAAATAAAACGTTACCAGTTCCCCGCGCAGGCGGGGAACAAGGAGCCTTCCTTCTCAAAAGCCACTCGCTATAGACCTCTCTTCCAGGCCGTAGGCCTATTATATGTCAGACCCCGGCATCGCCGGGGGGGGGTAGGACGAGAATACAATAGTTGCGCACCGTAGGTGCAGTATAGTCAAAAAGATAGCTGTTATTCTATCTAACATCTGTCATTTTACAACTATGCTGCGCTTACAGCGCGTAATCAGGGGGTTATCTCTCCCCCGGCGATGCCGGGGGCTGGCATATAATAGGCCTACGGCCTGAAAAAAGATTGGTATAAACGGTATAATGCCCGGATCTGATGATATTACCCCTATAGCCTGGAAAAGCTGTGTATATAGAGCAGTTCAAAAGAAGAATCCGGAGCATGAGAGATGAGAGATCATTAGAGATTGAAAAAAAGCATCTCTCATACCTGCTTTCCGCTTCCAGAGAGGGATTGAGGGCAGTATATGAGAGATGAGAGATGATTTTGCAAAATTTTGTGTAGTGGAGAGTTATTCGGCTGTCAGTTCAATCACACGGCTGTTCATTTGACCTGATGTCAGCGCTTCCAGGCCTACTTTCATCAGGTAATCGCCGGAATAGGTATTTCCGTTCTCTTTCAGTTGGGAAGTCCTCCCTGGCATCAGGTTGATCTCCTTGACAGTATAGTTCTTTGAAGGATCCAGTCCCTCTAATTTGACCGGGAACAATTTGCCACCGAACCGGGGGTGAATGTCATAGGTATAAACAACCGCTTGTTTCTTATCTTCTCCGACATGCATCACGGCTGTATGATTCCCTTCATAAGGAGATACCAGGCGATAGAAGTTTCCGTCCAGGATCACTTTTTTCAGGCGTTGGAAATTAGCAACCGCTCCTTTACAAAACTCCACATCCTCCGGATTCATTTCTTCAAAACTGATATCAAAACCCAATTTACACATCATGGCTACATCCGTACGGAATTTAACACTGGCCGCACGATTCCAACTGGTCACGTGTGCCGCCATCGATTTGATCGGGAAAATTTTAGAGAAGTTCCACTGGATGTACAGACGTTCTACCGGATCCGTATTGTCACTACACCAGAACTCCGTAAAATATTTCAATGCTTCGTAATCACAACGGGCACCTCCACCGGAACAAAGCATCATCGGAAGATCCGGATATTTTTCCTTCACCCGTCTGAACACATTATATACCCCCCGCACATGATCCACATACATCTGGTTTTGTTTCTCTTTCAGGTAAGGGGAATAAACATTGGTGACCGGACTGTTGCAATCCCATTTGAAATAGGCGATATCCGGATTTTCCGTCATCAGTTTATCCACTACACTAAATGCATAGTCCTGTACCGCCGGATTACTCAAATCCAGAACCAATTGACTACGATAGTAATAAGGTTCGCGGTTAGGTAACATAATCGCCCAGTCCGGATGTTTCTCAAACAGTTCACTTTTCGGACTAATCATTTCCGGTTCAATCCAGATACCGAATTTCACCCCTGCCTCTTTCGCGGATTTCACCAATCCAGGAACCCCGTCCGGCAATTTGCTCCGCATCACTTCCCAGTCTCCTAAACCGACCCGGTCACTGTTGCGGGGATATTTATTTGCAAACCAACCGTCATCCAACAGGAACATATCCACACCCAGCTCTTTCGCTTCTTTCATCAGATCACTCAGGATCTTTTCATTAAAATCATACGAGGTGGATTCCCAGTTATTCAATAGGGTGAGGCGATCCCCTTTTCCATCTTTCAACTGATAGTTGCGTGCCCAGGTGTGTAAACTACGGCTGGCTTTACCGGCCCCCTCTTCACTAAGCGTAAAGATAAACTCCGGAGTAGTAAAGACCTCATTCGGTTTCAGTTCATAATTGGAGGCATAAGGATTAATCCCGGAAATCACCCGCAGGTTAGAGACATTATCCACTTCAAAGGTAAAACGGAAATTACCGGTCCAGCCAATCGTTCCGGCTAACACTTTGCCCTGGTTCTCCTGTACTTCCTGGCCTAACCCTAACTGAAAGAAAGGATAGGCATGCATCGCTGCGCGGGAACCTAATTTAGTATCAATAATCTTCTTTCCGAAACGTAATTCCTGTGTACTCAAATTCGCTTCACTGGCCCAGTCCCCGCTAAATTCGTTCAGGAAATAATGAGTAGCTTCAAAGCCCAGCATAGCAGAGGCATACTGACTCATGGTAACAGGTTTTTTCTCTCCGTGCTTAATCTCTGTCCAGGTTTTGATCACATTTTCTTTTGCATACGCAATATAATGCAACGTGATCTCTACCGGATAGACCTCATCTTTCAACTTAATGATGGTTTCTTTCGCATTCCCATCTATCTCTTTTACCTCATGAGAAACATATTTTACGATCGTAGTCAGATTCCCATCATTATGCTGCATGGCAAAAGCCGGCTCAAAAAAGTCTTCCGCACCTGAACCCGGATAGACTTCCCATCCCCTTGGAACAACGGACCCATCGGTTGAAGGACGGCTGATATACGCTTTCAGGTTTTTCAGATCCGATTCATTTAATAATTTAGCCCCTAAATAGGATTGATACAAACGGCCGGTTTCCGCCGTTTGCAGGATCAGGTCCGTTTCATCCGTGGAAATACGGATCTGCACCTGTTGAGCCTGTATATGCATTCCAGCTATACATGCCAGTAAAAACAAAATAATTTTCTTTTTCATGATATAAATTATAGTATTAAAAGAATAAAGTCCCTTCACAATAGTCTGATTTTACAAAACTATGACTGAAAATATGGCTTTCCCGGTTCAGGTATAATAAAAGTAGATGTTTTTAGCCTGTCTTAAACAATAAACATTTGATTGAAAATAAATTATGAGAAATATAAAATATCATTCAGGTAGACATATATAATGAAATGATGCCACAATTATTGTATATTCGCAGTGAAAAATCAATTGGGATCAGGAACAGACTATGCGAAACAGGCTTCTACTTTTTCTCTTGTATCTATGCAGTACGTTTTTTCTACAGGCTACCGAACGGGAAGACTGGCTGGAAGAATTAGACCGGATCGTAACGGAAAGGCCACGCTATATGGAAAGAAAAGAGAAACGGATCGATAATTTACGGCAGTTACAACGTCCGGGGCTTTCATTAGAAGAAAAATACAGGATCAATCACGCCATATATCAGGAATATAACACCTACCGGTATGATTCCGCCATGCACTATGTGTTCCTGAACCGGGAGATCGCCCGGCAACTGAATAATCCCACCTATATGGATGAAACGGCTATTGCTTTCACCATACTACTGGCCACCACCGGAATGTATCATGAAGCATTGGAAAACCTGGCAGGTATTCAGCGGGAAACATTAGCGGAGGAGTTGCTTCCGGAATATTACTCCGTAGCCGAGTGGACCTATTATGCGGCCTCTGCTTTGACCAATGACCAATTATTTGCCCCTTCCTATAAACAGATGGAAGATCTGTACCGGGATTCCGTTTTTTCTGTCCTGGAAGCGGGGACTGCCGATTACATCTATTATGAGGGAAAGATCGCTTACTACACCGGTAACCTGCAAAAAGGGCTGGATATATTCTTAGGACTCTATCCGGAGATCCCGGTTGATACACGGCTGTATGCCATTGTGACCTGGGACATTGCCAATATCTATAAACACATGGGACGGATGGATCTGTATGAGAAATTCCTTGTGTTAGCAGCCATTTCCGATCAGGTCTGCCCACTGAAAGAGAACTTAGCCATGCAGGAGCTGGCGCTCTATCTTTATTCCCACAAACCGGAAGAGATAGACAGGGCTTACCGCTACATACAATGTTCCATGGAGGATGCCCATTTTTATAATAACCGGTTACGCATCCTGCAGATATCGCAGAAACTACCTATTATTGTGACGGCCTATCAGCAAAAGAGTGAAAAAGAAAAGAACAGTCTGGCCCTCTCTTTACGCATCATTAGCCTGCTATCGCTCTTTACGATCTTACTGCTGTTTTATCTTTACAAACAAATCCGGGTCGTGAAAAAAAGCAGGCAGGAACTCCATCTGTTGAACGAAAAACTGAACGTGCTGAATCATAAATTATACAATGCCAATCTAACCAAAGAAGAATATGTAGGACTATTTATGGATCTATGTTCCACCTATATTGATAAGTTGAATAAGTACCGGGAGACTGTTAAACGGAAGATCATAGCCAAACAGATCGATGACCTCTATAAAATGACCAATTCCACCCGGGCCATCGAAGTGGAATTAGATCACTTCTTTCTCCATTTTGACAACGCCTTTCTCTCCCTTTATCCCACCTTTGTGGAGGATATCAATAAATTACTGACAGAAGAAGGAAAAATAAAGGTAAAGAAAGGGGAATTACTGAACACCGAACTACGGATTTTCGCTTTGATCCGGTTAGGGATCAAGGACAGTTCCAAAATAGCTGCTTTCCTGCGGTACTCTCCCCAAACGATCTATAATTACCGTACGAAAGTTAAAAATAAATCGGTGGTCAGCCGGGAATCTTTTGAAGATCAGGTCATGGAGATCGGCAATCTTTCATAAAAGAGATCGTTTGATTGTATGGAAGAACGTAAACTTTGTACATTTGTAAAAATAATAAACACAACAGATATGGCTAAGTATAAAAGGATCCTGTTAAAATTAAGTGGCGAATCCCTGATGGGCGGTAAAGCATACGGTATCGACGAAACCCGTTTGAATGAATATGCCCAACAGATCAAAGAGATTGCCGAAATGGGGGTGCAGATAGGGATCGTAATTGGGGGTGGAAATATTTTCCGTGGCCTGAGTGGTGCTTCCAAAGGATTTGACCGGGTAAAAGGCGATCAGATGGGGATGTTGGCAACCGTCATTAATAGTCTGGCGTTAAGTTCTGCCTTAGTCGCTGCCGGAGTAAAAGCGAAGGTATTGACCGCGATTCGTATGGAACCGATTGGTGAGTTCTATAATAAATGGAAAGCCATTGAACTGTTGGAACAGGGAAACGTGGTGATCATGTCCGGAGGTACCGGAAATCCATTTTTCACCACTGACACAGGCTCTTCGTTACGTGGCATTGAGATCGAAGCAGATGTTATGCTGAAAGGAACCCGCGTGGATGGTATCTATACCGCCGATCCGGAGAAAGATCCTACCGCCACTAAGTTTTCTGAGATCACCTACGACGAGATCTATACCCGTGGCCTGAAAGTAATGGACCTAACAGCCACCACGATGTGTAAAGAAAATAACCTACCCATCATCGTATTCGATATGGATACCAACGGCAACCTGAAAAAAGTAATGTCCGGCGAGAACATCGGGACATTGGTTCATAATTAAAGAACTACATTTATATAAAGAGAGAAGCTGATCCGTATAAATAACAGATCAGCTTTTTCATTTCTTTGCGAAGGGTGATTGGCGAAGGTTGATCTTTGTCTCTTAAGTCCCGCAGGGACGGCACATAGTAGCCTGGGATGCAAATCCCAGGTC
>JAJQEE010000107.1 GCA_021201865.1 Tannerellaceae bacterium
TATTGGGAACTCTCCTTTGAAACAGGTATATTTGTGTGGTAAATATGTATTTGAAAATACAAAATGAAATTTTCGTTTTTTATGATACTACTATCTTTTGCTTCTAATCAATTGTCGGCACAAAACAATCAATCTCTTTCGGTTAAGGAACACATACTCAGTAATGGACTGACGGTTTGGTTAAATGAAGATCATAGCCAGCCGAAGGTGTTTGGTGCTGTTGTAGTCAAAGCCGGAGCAAAAGATTCACCTAATACAGGGATCGCTCATTATTTTGAACATATCATGTTCAAAGGGACTGATAAGATCGGGACGATTGATTATCAGAAGGAAAAAGTGATCTTGGATGCGATCGCTCTCAAATATGATGAACTGGCAGGGACAGAAGAAGATAAGAAGCGGCAGCAAATCCAGAAAGAGATCAATGAGCTAAGTGTCCAGGCTTCGGAATATGTGATCCCGAACGAATTTAACCGTTTGATCTCCCAATATGGGGGAACACAGTTAAATGCAGGAACTTCGTATGACTATACAGTATATATGAATACCTTTTCCCCGGAATATATGGTTCAATGGGCAGAACTGAACAGTGAACGGCTGATCAATCCTGTTTTCCGTATGTTTCAGAGTGAACTGGAAACTGTGTATGAAGAAAAAAATATGTACCATGATTTTATCGGCAGAGATGCGATGGATAAGTTCATGGAACGGTACTTTCAGCCTCATCCGTATGCGTATTCTATTTTAGGGAGTACGGAGAATCTGAAAAATCCCCGTCTTTCGGAAATGCAGAAATTCTTTGAGGAATACTATGTTGCTTCTAACATGGGATTAATCCTGAGTGGAGATTTTGATAGTGAAAAGGTTTTGCCTATCCTGGAAGCCACTTTTTCCCGTATCCGCGCAGGAGAAGCCCCGGTAAAAGAACAGATCGAACTTCCTCCTTTTACCGGCGAAGAGGAGTTTCTGGTTAAGTTTCCTATCCCTATTATCAATGGCGTCGGGTTCGCTTTCCGGGGCGTTCCGGCAAATCATCCGGATCAGATCCCGTTGAATATTGTTATGGGGTTATTAAATAATTCCAACGGCACAGGCTATTTAGATAAGCTGATGGTGAACCGGAAGCTGATGGCGGCTATGACAGTGAATGAAAACCTGAATGAAGCAGGTGTGCTGGCGGTGATCGGTATACCTAAACTGGTATTCCAGACCCGGGCCAAAGCGAAAGAACTGATCTGGCAGGAGATTAACCGTATCAAAAACGGGGATTTCACAGATGAAATGTTTAACAGCCTGAAACTTGAGCAGAAACGAAAATATGTTTCCCGACTGGAAGAGATCAATTCCCGTGCGGAAGCCATGGTTACTATGTTCTCACAGGGGAAATCCTGGGAGGAATATGTAAAAGAGATCGACCATATCAATGCCTTGACGAAAGAGGATGTTATGGCAATCGCTCAAAAATATTTTACTGATAATTATCTCTATGTAACCAAGACAACCGGAAAATATAAGAAGGATAATTTACCGAAACCGAACTTTCAGCCTATTATCCCGAAACATCCGGAGGCTGTTTCCGAATATGCGAAGGAGCTGGAAAAGATCCCGGTGAAAGAGGTTACTCCCCGGTTTCTGGATCTCCGGAACGATGCACACCGGATCACTTTGTCTCCGTTAGCCACTTTATACGCCACCGTGAATCCGGTGAATGATATTTTTACGCTGGATATTTCCTATGGGGTGGGAAAAGTGGAGCAACCGGAACTTATCCAGTTAGCTGCCTATTTGCCCTTCCTGGGAACGGAAACGCTGTCTTTTGATGATTTCCGGGGGAAATTGCAAAGCTTAGGTAGTACCCTGTCTTTTGTAGTGGATGAAAACCGTTTTGCTATTAAGATCAGTGGATTCGATGCCAAGTTTGATGAGACACTTTCCTTGGTCGCGGATTTTATGCAGGAGGTAAAAGCAGATGATAAAAAGAAAAAACAATTAGTAGATGAAGAAAAGGTATTACGTAAAGCTTTCTATAAATCGACAGACCAGTTGGGTACAGTCCTGTCGGAGATGGTCCGGTACGGCGAAAAATCTTCTTATCTGAATAAACTTTCTTTATCAGATATAAAGAATTTAAAAGGAGAGGATCTGTTGAATACCTTTCAGGAGATCCAAAAGGTTGCCTGTGAGTTCTATTATTGTGGAACCTTGCAGGATGAGGAGGTGGCGAAAAAGATCACCAACCATATCCCGATTGACCGGATCACGATCCCTTCGGCTTCTCCGGTCTATCGTCCGGTGAAAACTTATCAGGAACCTACGGTCTTTTTATACCATATGCCGGATGCCGGACAGAGCATTGTATATAGCTTTGTCGCGGGAGATCCGGTAGAAGATGCTTCTTCCCGTCATATTTCCCGGTTATTTTCCGGTTACTTTGGCGGAGATATGTCTTCCCTGATGTTTCAGGAGATCCGTGAATACCGCTCCTATGCCTACAGAACACAGGGACTTTATAAATTGCCGGTCGTACAACATAAAGATAAACCCGGAGAATTTGTCACCGTATTGTCCACCCAGGCAGATAAAACATTGGATGCGATGGAGGTGCTGGATTCTCTGATCCGTAAAATGCCTGTGAAAGCAGAGCGGTTACCGGCTGTTAAGCAATCGATTATAAATAGGGTCAGTACCAGTTACCCTACTTTCCGGAAAATACCGGAGAAAGTGGCTCTCTATCTAAATGAAGGCTATGCGGCAGATCCGAATATCGGTTTACTGGAAGATGTTTCCGGGATGCAAATAGAAGATATTCTCCGGTTTTATCAACAACACGTGCAGGACCGTCCGGTGATTTATATGATTGTCGGGAATGCCAAAAAAATAGACCAAAAACAATTAGCCCGTTTCGGTAAAATTGTAAAGGTGAATAAGAATGAGATTTATAAGTAAATAAAGTAGCTGGCTACATGTACAGCAAAGAAGAGTTAAAGCGTTTAAAAGTTGAATTTTGGGAGAGCTTTGCAGCTTTTTGTGAAGTGCAGCCTAAACTACGGAACCGGAAAAAGATCTGGACATTATATAATACGAAAGTAAGAGGCGTTGAACTAAAATTTGATGCCACCCGCCAGGGTGCGTATGTGATCCTTGAAGTCAATAATAAGAATGAAGAGGATCGTTTGGAGATGTTTGAAAAGCTAACCTGGTATAAAGATGCTTTGGAAAAAGATTTTCCGGAGGGACTGATCTGGGATATTTGTTATGTCCGTGAAACCGGGAATCAGGTAGCCCGTATCTATATAGCCAAAGAAGGAATAGATATCCATCGCCGGGAACACTGGGGAGAATTTTTTGTATTTATGGCAAACCAAATGTATCTGTTAGAGCGGAATTTCCTTTCTATCGCAGAATATCTTAAAGAGTAAAGAAGCAAAACCTCCCTGCTGAACTCTTCTATACAGACCTCTTTTACAGGCCGTAGGCCTACTATATGTTAGGCCCCAGCAACGCTGGGGTTTAGGTAATACAGAAGATATTGCGCTCCGTAGGAGCAGCATAGTATAAAAATAACGGGAGGTACTCCTATTCTTTTAGTTTATATAGGACTATGCTGGGCTTCCAGCCCGCAATATAGACTTCGTTATCCATCCCCGGCGTTGCCGGGGCCTAACATATAGTAGGCCTACGGCCTGTAAAAGAGGTATGTAGAGAGGTGCTCAACAGGGGAAGTATGACAGTATAATTATTTCTTCAAAAAGCAGGTTTTCAGTACAATGCTGCTACCGTCGATCTTGCAATCTACTTCTTCCGGGTCCTCTGTCAGGCGGATGCTTTTGACTTTAGTTCCCCGTTTGATCACCATAGAAGAACCTCTTACTTTCAGGTCTTTGATCACGGTGACGCTGTCACCATCCATTAATTCCGCTCCGTTACTATCTTTCGGCACATTATTTTCTTCCTGGTTGTCATCTTCTGTCCACTCATGACTGCAATCCGGGCAGATCATCATGGTTCCGTCAAAGTAGGTATTGTCCATCTGGCATACCGGACAATTTGAAATTTCGCTCATATTATATTGGTTTTTTATAAAGAGCCACAAAGGTAGAAAAAATATAGGAATAACTTTGTTGAATCCTTTTCGGTGATTTTTTGTAAGAAATATTGGGTAATTAAATAATTATTGTAATTTTGCGATGAATAAATAAATATAAAATGAAATTTAGTGCTCTACATCATCATCATGCACATTACAACGGACAGTAGTTCGGTGGGCTGTGTGGTATGTAGATACTCATCATATAAAAAGGAAGACTTGCCGTATGTTCGGTGAGCCTTATTTTTTGTTATTCGTCTGATATTGTAAACAATAAAATAATAAAACACATGATGTTAAGAATCGCAGTACAATCCAAAGGCCGTCTGTATGACGAAACAATGCTTCTGCTGGAAGAAGCAGGTATTAAGTTGAATAGAGGAAAACGTATTTTGTTACTATCTGCCAAAGGTTTTCCGGTAGAGCTTCTGTTCCTTCGTGACGATGATATTCCCCAGTCAGTAGCCAATGGAGTCGCCGATGTGGGTATTGTTGGAGAAAATGAATATGTGGAAAAAGGGGGAGAAGCCCGGTTGGTTAAACGTTTAGGATTCAGTAAATGCCGTCTTTCCCTGGCAATTCCCAAAGATGCGGATTATCAGGGTGTGCAGTGGTTTGATGGAAAAACGATCGCAACTTCCTATCCGGAGATCCTGAATAAATACCTGGCTGATAACAACGTGAAATCTGAACTCCATGTAATCAGCGGTTCCGTAGAGATCGCACCGGGTATTGGTCTGGCAGATGCTATTTTTGATATTGTCAGTTCAGGGAGTACATTAGTTAGTAACCGCCTGAAAGAAGTGGAAGTGGTGATGCAGAGTGAAGCTCTCCTGATCGCAAATAATGATCTTTCTGAGGAAAAGCAGACTATTCTGAATGAACTCATCTTCCGTTTTGAAGCGATCCAGGCTGCCGAAGGCAAAAAGTATGTGTTGCTGAATGCCCCAAAGGAGAAACTGGATCAGATCATTGAAATGTTACCGGGCATGAAGAGTCCGACTATTACTCCATTAGCAGAGGAGGGCTGGGTTTCTGTGCAGACCGTAATTGAAGAAAAACATTTCTGGGAAATTATCGGTAAACTAAAATCAATGGGAGCAGAAGGTATTTTGATCATACCAATTGAAAAAATGATTCTATGATACCTACCCGTTCCATCCTTGTAAATGAAAAGATCAGCCTCCATCCTCCGGTTCCGGAAGATGCGGCCGCTATTTTCCGGACAATTGATGAGCACCGTGAATCTTTACGCACCTGGTTACCTTTTGTAGACTTTACGAAGACTCAGCAGGACAGTGAAAACTTCTTAGGAAGTGTGGTGGATAGTGAAGAGATCCTGTTCATTATTCGTTTTGAAGATGTGTTTGCCGGACTGATCGGGTTAAAAAATCCGGATCACATGAATCACAAAGTGGAGATCGGTTACTGGCTAAATCCCTTGTTTGAAGGAAAAGGAATTGTAACACTCTCTTGTTATCAATTGATCCAATATGCTTTTCGTAAACTGAATATGAACCGTATTCTGATTCAGGTAGCAACCGGTAATCAGAAGAGCCGGAGAATACCGGAACGATTGGGTTTTCAGGAAGAAGGTATTGAACGGGATGGAGAATTACTGGTGTCCGGTTATACGGATATTGTAAAATATGGATTGTTAAAAAGAGAATTCTATGGAAATAATTAAATATCCGGTACGTGCGGACTGGGAGAAACTTACTGTACGTCCGTCATTAGATGTCACAGCCCTTTTTGATACGGTCCGTACGGTTCTGCACGAAGTACAACAGGAAGGGGATGCCGCTGTTAAACGATATGGAGAGAAATTTGATAAAGTTGTTTTATCCTCCCTGCTGGTTACGGAAGATGAATTTGCAGAGGCGGAAGCACTCGTTCCCGAAGAGCTGAAACAGGCTATTCGTATAGCCAAAGGAAATATAGAGAAATTTCACGCTTCCCAGCGTTTTACCGGGGAAAAGGTAGAGACCACTCCGGGTGTTACCTGCTGGCAGAAAGCAGTAGCGATCGAAAAGGTTGGATTATATATTCCCGGAGGAACAGCTCCTTTGTTCTCCACAGTCCTGATGTTAGCTGTGCCAGCCCGTATTGCCGGTTGTAAAGAGATTGTATTGTGTACGCCTCCCAACCGGGAAGGAAAGGTCCATCCGGCCATTCTTTTCGCAGCGAAGGTGGCAGGAGTCAGTAAAATCGTAAAAGCCGGCGGGATCCAGGCTATTGCAGCGATGACCTATGGTACGGCGTCTGTCCCTAAAGTCTATAAAATATTTGGCCCGGGAAATCAATATGTAACAGCTGCCAAACAATTAGTTAGCCTGAAAGATGTGGCGATCGATATGCCGGCCGGACCCTCGGAAGTACAGGTGATCGCGGATGAGACAGCCAATCCCTCTTTCATTGCGGCTGATTTCCTTTCGCAGGCAGAACATGGAGCGGATAGCCAGTCGATTCTGGTGACGGATTGTGAAGCGTTGATCCCACAGGTGGAAAAGGCGATCAGGGAACAACTGGAACAACTTCCAAGAAAAGAGATCACGGAAAAGTCATTAGTTAACAGCCGGATCATCCTCCTGAAAGATCAGCAGGAGATCATTGATTTTACGAATGAATATGCTCCTGAACATCTGATCATCCAGACCCGGGATTACCGGGAGATGGCGGAGAAGATTGAAAATGCGGGAAGTGTGTTCATGGGAGCCTTCACACCGGAAAGTGCCGGGGATTATGCTTCCGGAACCAATCACACCCTGCCTACCAATGGCTATGCGAAGGCATACAGTGGAGTCAACCTGGATAGTTTTATCAAGAAGATCACCTTCCAGGAGGTCACAGCAGATGGTATGAAAGAGTTAGGTGAAACGATCCGGGTGATGGCTGCCAACGAACAACTGGAGGCTCACCGGAACGCGGTTACCGTAAGGCTTAATTCTTTACCATAACAGAAAGAGGGAAAGGTGACCCGGACTAAAAAGGTTACTGCTCCCCAGTGTCATACGATTAAATAAGATTCAAATGAAAGACCTGAAAGAATTAGTAAGGCCCAATGTATGGAATATGAAACCCTATTCATCTGCCAGAAATGAATTTAAGGGAGAGGCCTCTGTTTTTATTGATGCGAATGAAAACCCATATAATACAAACACTTATAACCGCTATCCGGATCCTATGCAGTGGGAACTGAAAAAAAGGATCGCTGAGCTGAGAGGGGCAGAACCGGCATGGATTTTTACCGGCAACGGAAGTGACGAAGCGATTGACCTGCTGATCCGTGCTTTTTGTGAACCGGGAGTGGAAAGTATTTTGTCCATTGATCCTTCCTACGGAATGTATGAAGTTTCTGCTGATGTGAATAACGTCGCGTGCCGGAAAGTTCATTTAAACAGAGACTATAGTCTGGATGCGGACCGGTTACTGGCTGCGGTGGATGAGAAGACCAAACTGATATTTCTTTGTTCTCCCAACAATCCGACAGGAAATGATCTGGACCGGCAGGAGATTTATAAGATCCTGAATAGTTTTGACGGATTGGTGATCATAGATGAGGCGTATATTGATTTTTCAACTGCACCTTCTTTTGTGAAAGAGCTACGTTCTTTCCCGAATCTGGTTGTCCTTCAAACCTTATCCAAAGCATGGGGAGCCGCCGGCATCCGTTTGGGAATGGCATTTGCTTCTCCGGAGATCATTGCTATTCTGAATAAGATCAAATATCCCTATAATGTAAATCAGCTAACCCAGGAAAAAGCACTGGAGATACTGAATCAGGAAAAAGAAATGAAGGAACAGTTAGGAATCATCTTATCTGAAAGAGAGATCCTGAATAATGTGCTGGGTAATATGGAATGTGTCCTTGATATTTATCCTTCTGATGCTAATTTCATCTTAGTAAAAGTAAGAGATGCGAACGCTACGTACGATTATCTGGTGAGTAAAGGAGTGATCGTTCGTAACCGGAATACAGTCTCTTTGTGTGAAGGCTGCCTGCGTATCACAGTCGGAACACCGGAAGAGAATGTAGTTTTATTAAAATCCCTCAAAGAAATGTCCCTATGAAACGAGCCTTATTTATAGACCGGGATGGTACTTTAGTGATGGAGCCACCTGTGGATTACCAGTTGGATAGCCTGGAAAAACTGGAATATTATCCTAAAGTATTCCGCAATCTGCATTTTATTACCAAACAATTGGATTTTGAACTGGTGATGGTGACCAATCAGGATGGTCTGGGAACGGAATCTTTTCCGGAAGATACGTTCTGGCCGGCTCATAACAAGATGCTGAAAGCATTGGAAGGAGAGGGGATCTGTTTTGACGATATCCTGATTGACCGTTCTTTTCCGGAAGAGAATTCTCCGAACCGCAAACCCCGTACCGGCATGTTAGGGAAATATATGACCGGAGAGTATGATCTGGAAAATAGTTTTGTGATCGGTGACCGTCTGACGGATATTGAACTGGCAAAGAATTTAGGAGCGAAAGGGATTTTGCTCCGTAAACCGGAAGAGGCGGAAGAAGAGCTGGCAAACTATCCGGTGGAATTGGTTCCGGTATTGATCACAGATGACTGGGACCGGATCACGGAATATCTGTTCGCAGGAGAGCGCCGTGCAGTCGTTCAGCGCACGACGAAAGAGACAGATATATATGTAGAAGTGAATCTGGATGGGAACGGACAGACAGAGATCACTACCGGCTTAGGCTTCTTTGACCATATGCTGGACCAGATCGGTAAACACTCCGGAATAGATCTGACAGTGAAGGTAAAAGGAGATCTGGAGGTAGATGAACACCACACGATAGAGGATACGGCTATTGCCTTGGGAGAAGCCCTTTTAAAAGCATTAGGCGATAAACGGGGAATTGAGCGGTATGGCTACACCCTGCCGATGGATGACTGCCTGTGTGGAGTGGCCCTCGATTTTGGTGGCCGTCCCTGGTTAGTCTGGGATGCTACATTTAAAAGGGAAAAAGTCGGGGATATGCCCACAGAGATGTTTCTTCACTTTTTCAAGAGTCTGAGTGACGCAGCCCGCATGAATCTCAATATTAAAGCAGAAGGAGAGAACGAACATCACAAAATAGAAGGTATTTTCAAAGCCTTAGCCCGCGCCATCAAAATGGCCATTCGCCGGGATATCTACAAATACGAACTCCCCAGCACCAAAGGTCTTCTATAATACAGATAGGATATGTTTTTAGAAAAAAGCCCGTTTGTAATAACGGGCTTTTTTTATGACTAAAATAAAAAGATGGTATTTATTCGCTTTTTCGTAATATCGGGTTGTAATGAATAAGAGGGATGAAGATTAATTTTTAAGTTTACCAATGACAATAACCGGATTATCCATTTCATCTTTGTTTTTTAATGATTTTTTTCTCTCTTCAGGTAGTAAGCCTCTGTTTTCCCAATCTTCTATATGATAAGCCTCGATAAAACCTATTAATTCATTATCTTCATTGATGTAAGACAATGTGAAAGGTACGACTTCCATATCATAGGTTTTTATGGTCTTATCATTTTTATCGTATACCATAGTAAATTTTCCTTGTTGATAGGAGAAATTATAGAAAAGATATTTCGTTGATTCATACAAGCCTTTCATCATAAAATATTCCGGAACTTCGAATGTGCTATTCTTTTTTTTCATAAGGGGGAAGATACTTTCCCTGAAATAATACAACGTGTGGCTCCAGTTCAGAAGGTGATATTTGATAAATTGTATCTGTAAACAGTTCATAAAAATAATGTTTAGATTGGTTTTTATAAAACCAACCATTCGGCATCCATATATTTACACTGTTTTCCATAGGAGGTGTCTGATTTTGATTTATAAATCCTCCCGTTCTTTCTCCTTTTTCATTGAAAAGAGCTATTTTATTTTTTTCATCACCGGAAAAGTTCGGAATAAATCCTGCAAATATACCGGGTGCTATTTCAGAAGCTTCAAAAATACCTTCAGGCTGTATTGTTTCCCTTAGAATATTTCCGTTCAGAGAATAGGTTCTTCTTTTATTATTAGCAAATACGGTTACAGTTTCGTTTTGTTCGTCCAGAGGAAACATGGAAATGGCTCTTGTATAATTGTCCGGTCCTTCTCCATAAGTAGCTATTTCTCTGATAAAATTACCAGTTCGTCTATCAAACAGGAATATTTGCCGACGGGTAATTGTCAGAATGTTATTTCCAGAAACATATACCTGCATGTTATTACCAATCAGGCAACTATCATGAGTTTCCAATTGAATGTATTCTACTTCTGTAGCCAGCTCATGTATGTTAAAAAAAGAATTATGTTCTTTGTTAAAGGCTTGTTCCAAATCTATTATTTCCAGTGTACTTTTTTGTTTCTCCTGATGACAGGATGTAATAGTAATGATCAGAATTAGTAGAGATATTATATGTTTACTCATAGGGTCGCTGTTATTTGTATTAGGTTTTTTAGTCTTATTAGGTATTAATTCTTAGTTATGAAGCAACAAATCTATTATAAAATAAAATTTATATCCTATTCTTTCTGTGTATTTGTTTTAAATTAACTTTTGATTGTTTGGGTTATAAAAATAAATATAATATGTTTCCTTTCTGGATTAAAAGAAAAAATTGTAAATAGTTATAATTTCCGGTAGTAGGAATCTCAGTCTGATATTATTGATCTATCTTTGTCTCTATAATTTAACATAGGTAGAATCTCAGTTGGCTCAACTATTGATTCACATGGAACAGGAAAATGGAATATAGACTTAATAAATATATCAGTGGTTCAGGCTATTGTTCGCGCCGGGAAGCTGACCAACTGATTGAAGACGGCCAGGTGACTATTAATGGCAAACGTGCGACGATTGGTATGCGGGTATTGCCGGGGCAAACAGTGAAAGTGCGGGGAGAGGTGATCAAAAACAAGATCGAACCTGTATATATAGCATTTAATAAACCCGTAGGGGTGGTCAGCACGACTGACACACAGGAGAGAAATAATATCGTAGACTTCATCAGCCATGAGCAGCGTATTTTTCCTATTGGTCGCTTAGATAAAGATTCCCAGGGGTTGATCCTGCTGACTAATGATGGGGATATTGTCAATAAAATACTTCGTGTCGGAAACAATCATAAAAAGGAATACATCGTGCGGGTAAACAAACCTGTCACCAAAGATTTTCTTACCCGGATGGCGCAGGGAGTACCTATTCTGGACCGGGTGACCCGCCGTTGTGAGATCAAAGAAATTAATCCGTATACCTTTTAGATCTCTTTAATTCAGGGGTTGAACCGTCAGATCCGCCGTATGTGTGAATACTTTGATTATGAGGTGACCAAACTGGAACGTATCCAGGTCATGAATATCAAATTGGGTAATTTAGGACAGGGTAACTGGCGAAACCTGACGACTGCTGAACTGGAAGAGTTATTCACCTTACTGGAAGAGTCCAAAGCAGTAGTTCAGACAAAGAAGCCTGCCAACAGCAATAAGAAAATGAACAAAGCATTGGAACAGTACGATCTGAAAACGAATTATCGTAAAGCCAGCAGTGTTGCCAAACAGACCCCCAAAAACAAAGTATCTTCCACTGCTACGCACAAAACCTATGCAGAGGCTATGTCCGCAAAAGATAGGCCTAAAAAGAAAAAAGAGGCGGGTGGACC
>JAJQEE010000028.1 GCA_021201865.1 Tannerellaceae bacterium
GTTATATCAATATTCAATCTAAAAAGTCGTGGGATGGCTTCACTTATGAGGATTTTATTTCCGTTAAAACCAAATGATACTGCTTTTTCGGCTTTTCTTTTGGTTTTCAGGATTCTTTTTGGGGTTTTACTGATGAGTCATGGCATTCAAAAGCTAACAAATTTTGAAGTCATGTCTTCCGGCTTTCCCGATCCCCTGGGATTAGGTTCCGGAATCTCTTTATCACTGGCCATTTTTGGGGAACTAATATGTTCTATCGGATTCATTGTCGGTGCGTTTTATCGTCTGGCTCTGCTTCCTATGATTTTTACCATGATCATTGCCTATTTTGTGATCCACCAAAATGATCCTTTTCATGTGAAAGAGCTTCCATTCGTCTATTTAGTAGTCTTTGTGATCATGTTTTTGCCGGACCGGGAAAATTTGCGTTGGACCGGTTGATTGCCGATGCATTTTCAAAAAGAAAAAAAAGTAATAAAGCTCAAATTTAAACCGTTTCTACATTTTCCGTTTCAAAACGCCTGGTAAATTGCAAGTAAGAAGCTTTCAGTATTCTACTGTTTTACTCAGTGTTATACTGGAAGCCTTCTTTTTGTATATAAAGGTGAATATCCCTGAGAGACTTGTGGAAAACTAATTATTTCCTTTTCTTTGCATTAAATCTCTAATAAAGATGGCAGAAGAAGAACAAATGATTCTCCGGACGGAGGATTTGGTAAAAAAATATAGAACCCGTACGGTGGTGAATCATGTTTCCATTTATGTGAAACAAGGGGAGATCGTGGGACTTCTGGGTCCTAACGGAGCAGGTAAAACCACTACTTTTTATATGACGGTAGGATTGGTGACTCCCAACGAAGGGAAAATATTTCTGAATGATACGGAGATTACCAAATTCCCTGTCTATAAAAGGGCTCGTAGTGGAATTGGATACCTGGCTCAGGAAGCTTCTATCTTCCGGAAAATGACTGTGGAGGACAATATTCATTCAGTCCTGGAAATGACCGAAACAACTCTGGAATATCAAAAAGAGAAATTAGAAAGTTTGATCGCGGAATTCGGTTTGCAGAAGGTACGTAAAAACCTGGGAGATCAATTGTCCGGAGGAGAAAGAAGACGGGCGGAGATTGCCCGTTGTCTGGCTATCGACCCTAAATTTATTATGTTGGATGAACCGTTTGCAGGTGTGGATCCGATCGCAGTGCAGGATATACAAAGTATTGTGGCACAGTTGAAACATAAAAATATCGGTATTCTGATCACAGATCATAATGTGGATGAAACTCTGAGTATTACAGACCGGGCTTATCTTCTGTTTGAAGGGAAGGTTCTATTCCAAGGAACTGCGGAAGCCTTGGCTGAAAATGAGATTGTAAGGGAAAAATACCTCGGAAAAGACTTCCTGTTGCGTAAGAAAAATTTTTAATTTGTTGCCGCACCCAGATAAGCGCGTAGTTTTTTTACGCAAAGAAAGAACAGGATAAGCATCGCTCCTGCCCAGAGAGTGTAAACAAATATTCCATCTGCCGGAATCTCTCCATTAATATATTCATTTTCTTTTAAGGTGCTGTTAGACATAGCGATAACGGCAAATGTATTATTTGTGAAGTGCGCAAATACCGGTAGCCAGATACTTTTCCCCCAGAAAAACAGATATCCGAAATAAGCACCTAACAAAAGACGTGGAATAAATCCATAAAATTGAAGGTGAAAAGCACTGAAAATAATCGCGGTAATCCATATGACTGTCTGATAATTTTTGAACCATTTCCCTAAAATCCGTTGTAGGGTACCCCGGAAAAGGAATTCCTCCGTGATAGCAGCCAGTACGGCGATCACCACTATGTTTGAAAATAGTCCTACCAGACTGATGTCATTCAGGAGAACCTCTGTTAGTTGTTCGGCCAGCAACTCCTGCTCCTGTATCCATTTTTCTACAGGTGCCATAAAGTGAGGGAGGCGGATCTCTTTATTCCATAATCCTGTGAGAGTAGTAAAAGGGGAAAAGAAAAACATACTTGCCAGCGTCAGAATCCAGACTTTCGGGTCGGAGGGGAGTTTCAGGAATAAATAGTCTGCAAGGGAATGACTGCATAGCCATCCGGTAGCAAGCGCTGGTAACAGGAACGTTCCTGTAGCAGTGACTAACTGATAGAGTCGCATAGCATTTGGATCTTCCATGATTGGAAGGTCAGACCCATGGATGAGATAGACCAATCCTGTCCCGGCCAGAGAGGAAAAAAGAGCTCCGGCTAAAATGAATAACAAAAGAACTGTTAATTGTGTGAAAGCTGATTTTTCAGCATATATACCTTTTAATTTCATTTTATTCGTATCAGAATAGGTCTCAAAGATAAAGAGAAGATTTTATTCTCTGAACGGATTTCCCGATTATATAGGATATTTTAAGTCAACTATTTGCGAGATTAAAAGAATAAATCTAATTTTGCACCCTAAAATTCACGAAGACATATAATTAATTAAATAAATCATTCAGAATGAATATTTCGCTTAAAAACATAGATGCCGTTAGCGGTATTCTGACCATGGAAATAGTGAAAGCAGATTATGCTGATCAGGTGGAGAAAAGCTTAAAGAATTTTCGTCAGAAAGCTAATATCCCGGGTTTCCGTAAAGGTATGGTACCAATGGGAATGATCAAAAAGATGTACGGAAAACATGTATTGGCTGAAGAGGTAAATAAATTGGTTTCTGAAAATCTTTTTAAATATATCCGTGAGAATCAGTTGAATATTTTAGGAGAACCAATGCCTAATGAAACTGAACAGAAAGAAATTGATTTTGATACACAGGAAACATTTGAGTTTTGTTTTGATATAGCTATCGCTCCGGAGATCAATATCACTCTTAACAAAAAAAACAGCCTCGATTTTTATCAGGTTGCGATCGATGATGAAATGGTGAACAAACAGCTCGAATCATACCGTGCCAATTTCGGAACTTATGATGCTGCGGAAGATGTGGAAGAAAAAGATCTGATCAAAGGAACTGTAGCGGAATTAGAGAACGGAACACCGAAAGAAGGTGGTGTTGTGGTTGAAGATGCAGTCATCATGCCTTTGTATATGAAAGATGAGGCTGAAAAGGCGAAATTTATCGGTGCCAAAAATAATACTGTGATCGTTTTTAACCCTCATAAAGCCTATGAAGGTGCTGAAGCGGAGATCGCGGCTTTCCTCAAGGTTGATAAAGCAGAAGTTGCGAATCTGACCGGTGATTTTAGTTTTGAGATCAAAGAGATTACCCGCCATAAAGAAGCAGAGATCAATCAGGAGCTGTTTGATAAAGTGTTAGGTGAAGGAACGGTTACTTCTGAAGAAGAATTCAGAAATAAAATTAAAGAAACACTGGCGGAACAGTTTGAGCCGCAAAGCAATTATAAATTCCTGAAAGATGCGCGTGAATTACTGATCACTAAAGCAGGTGATCTGCAATTTGCTGATGAACTGTTGAAACGTTGGTTGTTGGCCTCTAATGAAAATAATACACCGGAAAAGATCGAAGAAGATTATCCTCAGATCATTGAAGACCTGAAATACCACCTGATCAAGGAAAATCTGGTGAAGAAAAATGATATCAAGGTAGAAGACGCAGATATTGAAGAATTCGGTAAACGGGTAGCGAAAGCACAATTTGCACAATATGGTATGTTGACTGTGCCGGAAGATGTGTTGGCAAATTATGCCCAGGATCTGTTGAAAAATAAACAAACGCTACAGAATGTAATTGACCGTGCTGTGGAAGAAAAGCTGGCTGCTTGGTTGAAAGAACAGGTGAAGATCAATGTAAAAGAGGTAACACCAGATGAATTTAACAAACTGTTTGAAGAAAATGTTTAATAAATAATTACGTAAGTAATTGATTAATAGAAAAATTGATTTCTCTCTAATTTTTAACTATGTGGATAACAAATAAGTTGTTTCTTTAAGAAATTTATTTATAACTTTGTTATTCCGTTGAGAAAAAGGGAGTAATCCCTTTTCTATGTCCTGACGGAAATAACTATATAATTAGATGTAGATATGGAAGATTTTAGAAAATATGCTACGAAGCATTTACGGATGAATAGTGCAGCACTGGATAGTTATATTAACATTACCAGCAGTTATATTTCACCAACCATTATAGAAGAGCGTCAGTTAAACGTTGCTCAGATGGATGTTTTTTCCCGTTTGATGATGGACCGTATCATCTTTTTGGGCACTCAGGTGGATGATTATACGGCGAATGTGATTCAGGCACAGCTATTGTTTCTGGATTCAAGTGATCCGGGAAAAGATATTTCTATTTATATTAACTCTCCGGGTGGGTCGGTGTATGCCGGTTATGGGATCTATGATACCATGCAGTTCATCGGAAGTGATGTCTCTACGATCTGTACCGGTATAGCAGCCTCAATGGCTTCTGTTTTACTGGTTGCCGGAACAAAAGGAAAGCGGTTCGCTTTGAAGCATTCCCGTGTGATGATTCATCAGCCATTAGGAGGTGCTCAGGGGCAGGCTTCAGATATTGAGATCGCTGCCCGTGAAATCCTGAAAGTGAAGAAAGAGCTTTACACGATTATTTCAGAGCACGCAGGAAGACCGTATGACGTGGTGGAAAGAGATGGTGACCGCGATTATTGGATGAATGCGGAAGAGGCCAAAGAGTATGGTATGATCGATGATATATTAACCCGTAAATAAAAATCGAGTATAACTCATACTATGGCCAAAACAGGTGAAATATGTACATTTTGCGGTAGAAATAGCCGGGATGTCAGTATGCTGATTAACGGTATATCCGGTGCAATTTGTGACGACTGTGCGCAACAGGCGTACGAAATAGTGAAAGAACAAATGCCGGCCCCGAGAAGCTCTTTTGGTTTAAACCAGAATGAGCTTCCCAAGCCGGAAGATATAAAAGCTTTTCTGGATCAGTATGTGATCGGACAGGATGATGCAAAACGTTATCTTTCCGTATCCGTCTATAATCATTATAAGCGTTTACTCCAAAAGATAACTTCGGATGATGTAGAGATCGAAAAGTCGAATATTATTATGGTGGGAGCTACAGGTACAGGTAAGACCCTTCTGGCCCGTACGATCGCTAAACTTCTACATGTCCCCTTTTCTATTGTGGATGCTACCGTACTTACGGAAGCGGGTTATGTAGGAGAGGATATTGAAAGTATCCTGACCCGGCTATTGCAGGCAGCGGATTACGATGTGGAAGCTGCCCAAAGAGGAATCGTGTTTATTGACGAGATCGACAAGATCGCACGAAAAAGTGATAACCCCTCTATTACTCGTGATGTAAGTGGGGAAGGTGTTCAGCAGGGACTTCTGAAATTATTGGAAGGTTCTATCGTAAATGTACCTCCACAGGGTGGACGTAAGCATCCCGAACAGAAAATGATCGCTGTAGACACTAAGAATATATTATTTATTTGTGGCGGTGTATTTGACGGGATTGAAAAGAAAATAGCCAAACGGTTAAATACCCGGGTGGTGGGTTATTCTGCCAGTAAGGAGACTGCCACTGTTGACCGGAATAATCTATTGAAATATATCACTCCAACAGATTTGAAATCATTTGGACTGATACCGGAAATTATCGGTCGTTTACCTATTCTGACCTATTTAAACCCATTAGACCGAACTACTTTACGAAGTATTTTAACCGAACCTAAAAATTCTATCATAAAACAATACATGAAACTTTTTGAAATGGACGGAATAAAACTTACATTTGATGAGTCCGTCTATGAGTTTATTGTTGATAAGGCCCTTGAATTTAAATTAGGTGCCCGTGGATTGCGCTCGATTGTAGAAGGAGTTATGATGGATGCGATGTATAGCATGCCATCTTCAGATTGTAAAGAACTCCATGTCACATTAGATTATGCAAAGGAAAAATTTGAAAAGTCGGATGTGAATCGTTTGCAATTAGCATAGAATAAAATGCGATTTAATAATACTGTATATGGCAAAGAAGGATAACTTGACCGAAAAGCTTAAAACACATTTTGGATTTGATACTTTTAAAGGAAACCAGAAAGCAATTATTGAAAATGTACTGGCTGGAAATGATACTTTTGTCCTGATGTCAACCGGAGGCGGTAAGTCTCTTTGTTATCAACTACCCTCTATCATGATGGAAGGTACTGCGATTGTAATATCTCCCCTTATTGCACTGATGAAAAATCAGGTGGATGCCATGCGGAATTTTAGTGAGGAAGATGGTGTGGCGCACTTTATCAACTCATCTTTAAATAAGTCTGCGATAGATCAGGTGAAAGAAGATATTATGGCCGGCCGTACCAAGTTACTTTATGTGGCCCCCGAATCTTTAACCAAAGAAGAAAATGTGGATTTTCTACGTCAGGTAAACATCTCCTTTTATGCGGTGGATGAAGCACACTGTATTTCAGAGTGGGGACATGATTTTCGTCCGGAATACCGCCGGATCCGCCCCATTATTAATGAGATCGGGAAACGTCCTTTGATAGCCTTGACAGCTACTGCTACTCCTAAGGTTCAGCATGATATACAAAAAAATCTTGGAATGATCGACGCGACGGTTTATAAGTCCTCTTTTAACCGTGTCAACCTGTATTACGAGGTCCGTTCCAAAGGAAATAATATCGATAAAGATATTATTAAGTATATTAAAGCCAATGAAGGAAAATCCGGTATTATCTATTGCCTGAGCCGGAAAAAGGTCGAAGAGTTTGGAGATATACTGAAAGCCAATGGTATCAAAGCCTTATCTTATCATGCGGGTATGGATTCCCAGCAACGGACAGCCAATCAGGATGCTTTCCTGATGGAGAAAGCGGATGTCATCGTTGCGACGATCGCTTTTGGAATGGGTATCGATAAACCGGATGTTCGTTACGTGATCCACTATGATATTCCGAAAAGTCTGGAGGGATATTATCAGGAAACCGGACGTGCCGGCCGGGATGGCGGCGAAGGACAATGTATTGCATTTTATGCATACAAGGATTTGCAAAAACTGGAAAAATTTATGCAGGGAAAACCTGTAGCAGAACAAGAGATAGGAAAACAACTTCTTCTTGAGACCGCAGCTTACGCCGAAACAGCTGTATGCCGGAGAAAAGTGTTACTGCACTACTTCGGGGAAGAATATATGGAAGATGGATGTGGAAATTGTGATAATTGTTTGAACCCTAAAAAACAAGTGGAAGCAAAAGATTTGTTGAGTGCTGTGTTAGAAGTTGTCGGCACGTTAAAAGAAAAATTTAAAGCGGATTATGTAGTAAATATTTTAGTAGGGAATGAGACCTCTGAAATACAGTCTTATAAACATAATGATCTGGAGGTATTTGCTTCCGGGCAGGATGAAGATGAAAAGACTTGGAATGCCGTGATTCGTCAGGCGCTGATAGCAGGTTATTTACTCAAGGATATTGAAAATTATGGCCTGCTGAAGATCTCTGAGAAGGGAAGAAATTTCCTTAAAAAACCAGAATCATTTAAGATCATCAAGGATAATGAATTCGATGACGAGGAGGATGAAGTTCCTGTAAGAGGAGGAGCCACCAGTGCAGTCGATCCGATCCTTTACTCTATGATGAAGGATTTACGCAAAAAATTATCCAAACGTCTTGAAGTTCCACCATTTGTGATTTTCCAGGACCCTTCTTTGGAAGCAATGGCGACCACTTATCCTGTTACACTGGATGAGTTACAGAACATCCCGGGAGTAGGTGCAGGTAAGGCAAAGAGATATGGAAAAGAGTTTGTAGAATTGATCCGCAGGCATGTGGAAGAAAATGAGATCGAACGTCCGGAAGACTTGCGGGTACGTACGGTGGCCAATAAATCTAAACTCAAAGTATGGATTATTCAAAGCATTGACCGAAAAGTTGCTCTGGATGATATTGCTTTGACGAAGGGCCTGGAGTTTCCGGAACTACTGGATGAAATTGAAGCGATCGTTTATTCTGGTACACGGATCAATATTGACTATTTCCTGAACGATGTAATGGATGAGGACCATATTGAAGATATCTATGAATATTTTAAAGATTCGGAAACAGATGGTCTGGAAGATGCAATCGAAGAATTGGGCAGTGATTATACGGAGGAGGAGATCCGGCTGGTTCGTGTCAAATTCTTATCGGAAATGGCTAATTAAATGATCCTGTTGGTTTGAATATATTTTATAAAACATAAAAAAGAGGATGGGGAAATATACTATTTTAGTTATTTCCCCGTTTAGTCTATGGCTTTTTTTGTGTATTTAAAAATATAAAAAGTGTGATGAAAAAGATCCTGTTATTATCATTTGTATTAATCGGTTTTATCGTAAAAGCGGATATAAATCCGGATTCTGTAGTCATGACAGTAGCTGGAAAACCAGTCTCTCTGGCAGAATTTAAATTTATAGCTTCTAAGAATAATGAGATTGATTTTTCGAATGAAGAGTCCGTGAAAAACTATGTGGAACTTTTTAAAAACTTTAAGTTGAAGGTCGCTGAGGCCGAAGCCTTGGGCTTAAATAAAAACAGCGCTTTTGAAAGAGAGTTGCGAACCTACCGGGCTCAGTTAAGAGCGAGTTACTTTTCTGATAAAGAAGCGGAGGAAGCAGCCGCCAGAAAAATGTTTGACCGGAATAAAGAAGTACTGGAGATCAGTCAGATATTTTTCCATTTACACGGTCCTGTCTTCACTAAGGATACATTGGCTGTATACCAGGAAGCGATGAAAGTCTATCAGAGACTTCAGCAGGGAGAAGACTTTGAAACCGTAGGTAAAGAACTGGAGAAAAAATATCCACATGTACATCATCATCATAGTCATGATCATGCCGATTGTGATCACGACCATATTACGGATGGGCATGAGCTTCATGTTGATTTCCGGCATACCAGGAACTTCCTTCCTTACAAATCATTAAAGGCTTTCGATGAAGCTGTTTATAGTACTCCTGTTGGAACTTATTCTCTTCCGGTTCGTACAGACCGTGGTTACCATATAATAAAGGTGCATGGTAGCAGACCCAATCCCGGTTTTGTGAAAACCGCCCATATTTTAATTGCTTGTCCGGAAGATGTATCAGAAGAAGAACAGACGAAAGCATTAAAAAAAGCACAGGAAATTCTTCAAAAGATCAGATCCGGGGAAGATTTTGCTGAACTGGCAAATGAATTCTCTGATGATAAATCTACAGGAGAAGGAGGGGTTATGAATTATTTTGGTGTGGGTGAAATGGTGGAACCATTTGAAGTAGCCGCTTTTTCTTTAACTAATCCGGGAGATATTAGTGAACCCGTGAAAACTCAATTTGGATATCATATCATTCAACTGTTAGGAAAAAGAGATTTGCCCACTTTTGAGCAGGAAAAGGAAGCACTGATAAAATCAATGGGAAGAGATGAGTGGAATTTTGAGTTATACAGCGGATATGATGAACGAATGAAAAAAGAATATGGGTATGTCTTTTTCCCGGAAGCGTATGAGGAAATTCAAGAGATTGCAAATGAATATTTTCCGGCTACACCTGAATTTTACCAAAGGGCAAAAGAACTAAAGAAACCGCTGTTTTTATTGAATGGCCAGTCATTCCCTCAATCGGAATTTGCAGACTATCTAATGGCTAACCCTTTGTCTTTGAAAGTTTATTGTGGTGATTTTTTGCAGGATGTTTATAATCTTTTCCTGAGAGACCTTCTTAAGATTTTTGAAGAAGAGAATTTTGACAATAAATATCCGGAATATTACCACTTGATCCAGGAATACCAGGATGGTATGTTGCTATTTGAAATATGTAGCCGGGAGATATGGAATAAACCTGTAGAAGAACAGGATGCGTATGAGAAGGAATGGCTTCAACAGTTAAGTCAAAAATATCCGGTTGTGATTAACTGGGACGTTATTAAAAAAACAGGAAAGAATTGAATAGGCTTCAGGAGGCATACGGCTGATGTTAGTCTATGCAAAAGGCAAGAGATGTAGTCCTTCTATCTGCCATTTAAAATTTTATTCGTATGAAAAGTTGCTTCATTTTTATAGCATTTGTATCTTTGCTGTGTTCCTGTAAAGGTTCTCATTCTGTTGATGATACGAATGTGCTGGTAAAAGTGAAGGATCGTACCCTCTTTCGTTCAGATATTGAATCGGTGATCCCCAGAGGTATTTCTTCAACGGATAGCTTATTATTTGCAGAGAATCTGGTGAAAAAATGGGTGAAAGATGCTTTGGTCTATGACGTTGCTCTGAGAAATCTGGGAGAAGAGAAAACAGAGATCGATAAATTAGTAGAGGAATATCGTCATTCATTGATCCGTTACCGTTATCAGGAAAAGCTGGTCAAAGAACGGCTCTCCGTAAATATAAGGGAAAGTGAAAAACTGAATTATTACGAGGAGAACCAAAAGAAGTTTGTTTTAGATAAAAGCTTGATTAAAGGTTTGTTTCTTAAGGTTCCGGCAGATGCTCCCGGACTTTCCGAAGTGAAAAAGTGGTATCGCTCGAATTCGGAAAGCTCATTGGAAAGAATAGAAAAGTATAGTATTCAGAATGCATTGATCTATGAGTACTTTTATGATCGTTGGGTGGATTTTGATGATGTGATGGATAATATTCCAATGCACGTTTCGAATGCAAATAGCTTTTTGAAAGCAAATAAATATGTAGAATTCGCAGACAGTGCCTATTGTTATTTGTTAAATATACAGGAATATATTCTGTCAGGAAGTGTGGCTCCATATGACTATGCTGAATCCCAGATAGTTGATATGCTCTTAAACCAAAAGAAAGTAGATTTCTTGCGGGATTTTGAAAATGACTTATATAACAATGCAATCAGACGTGGTGAGGTACTGTTTAATAGTGCGGACCCACACTAAAAAGGGTAATTCATAATGAAAAAAATTGTTTCTGTATTTTTTCTTGCCTGCTGTTCTTTTCTGGCTGTTGCTCAGGAAAATGTGGTTGATGAGATCGTTTGGGTGGTAGGAGATGATGCAATACTTCGTTCCGACGTGGAAATTCAGCGTTTATATATGCAAAATGAAGGTCAACGGCTGAACGGTGATCCCTATTGTGTGATCCCGGAACAGATGGCTGTTCAAAAACTCTATCTCAACCAGGCCAAGATTGATAGTGTGGACGTGAGTGAAACACAGATCATCCAGCAGGTAGAGGGATGGATGAATTATGTCACTAACCAGTTTGGTTCACGGGAAAAAGTGGAAGAGTATTTTAATAAAAAATATTCCCAGGTCCGTGAAGAACGTAAGGAGATGATCCGTGAACAACAGATTGTGCAGCAGATGCAACGGAATCTGATCGGAGATATCAAACTGACGCCTGCGGATGTTCGCAAATATTATAATCAATTGCCATCGGATAGTTTGCCAACTATCCCTACTACGGTGGAAGTACAGCTCGTTACGCTGGATCCCAAGATCTCCTTTGAGGAAAAAGATGGGATTAAAGCCCGTTTGAGGGAGTTTACGGAACAAGTCACTTCGGGGCA
>JAJQEE010000068.1 GCA_021201865.1 Tannerellaceae bacterium
ACTTCTTGTTATAAATGATTATGAGAGAGTTATAGTTTAAACATATGAATTATTGCAATAAATTGTTTTGTTTATAGTATATTACTATATATTCGTAATAGTCTCTCATCTTTTTGAATATATTTTTTTGATGTTAAAATTATAGTATATTTGTCTGTCTTTTTTCTTTTATAGATGAAGATATAGAAAGGATTTATATGTAAAGGGTAGATTGATTCGTGAGGAAGAGATCTCACTATTTTTATAATATACTTAAATTTAATTAGGAAAACCCTGACTTTTAATGCTGACAATTCTTTAATAGTCAGGTTTGTAATGAAAAATATATGAAAAACAAAGGTAAACTCTTTTTTTGTTTAATTGGAGTAAGTATTTCCGGTATTTTAATGTATGAAGGGATCGCAAAAGTGAATGGAATAAGGAATATACTTTTTGAAAGTATATTTATCATTCCTTTAATACTAATACTTACCTGTTTTTTCTATCTGTCCGGAAAAAAAGAAGAAAAAAATAAGGGGGTGTGTCAGCAACTAACACACCCCATACCCCTTCACAGGGGGAATAGCTATTTGTGAAATAAAAAAGAATATTAATCTGTTGAGAAAAAATCTTATTGAAGCTTACATATCAAATCATTTTAATGGTTAGTACCCTCAAATAGATCATGAGATCCCCGGTTATTACTTCCCCGGAGTTTAAACTGGTTAAAGGTATAACTCAGCGTGAAAGTGATCAAGGGATATTTAGGTTTAATCCGGGTATAGGATTGTAGATCTGATGTAGTTATATTACTGGCATACCGGGCTGTATGAAACATATCCCTGAAAGAAAGGGTGCCTATCAGTTTTTGACGAAGGAATTGTTGCCGGACTGCCATATTGAAATACCAGAAAGATTCTGTTTTTCCCTGAGTCGTGACTGAAGGCCCTACAAAGTTACCATCCAGTTGGATACGGGTGGATTTACCTACATCGAATGTGTTATACCATCCCATATCATAATTCGTACTTTTCTCATTTTTGCCGTCTGTCTTGTATTCATTTTCTACTTTGTAATGAAATAGATTCCCGTTTATCTGGGTATTCCATGCACGAACCACCTGCCAGTTCATACTCAGTTCGACCCCTGTCGAGTAATCATGCCCGACATTTGCCATGGAGTCCAGCGTTACTCCTGCCATATAAGGTACTCTTAACCGTTCGATCTTATCTTTCCGGTTCCGGTGGAAAGCAGTCGCGGAGAAAGTATAGTCTTCCGCATTATAAGTATAATTCAATTCAAATGAATTGATATATTCCGGACGGATATCCGGGTTTCCGATCTCAGCGGTGTAATAATCCCGGTAAGTAATATAAGGTTCCATAAAGTAAAGCTCCGGACGGTTAGTCCGGCGGCTATAAGAAGCCAATATTTTTTGTTGCTTGGGTAAGTTGAGACCCACATGAGCGGAAGGAAAAAATTCAAAACGTTTTTCCAGCCTGTTTGCCCATTCCTGTGAACTTTTTAGTTCCTGCCGGGTGTGTTCCCCCCCCGGACGCCTACCTGAAAATCAAAGGATCGGTAACTATCCGCTACGATCGCGTAAATCGAGTTAATCCCTTGTTGAAAGTAAAAAGTATTATAAATATCATCCCGCCAGTAGAATTGCTGTATCTCCGGATTCCAGAATTGCATGCTGTAATCCCCGTCTTCCAGATAGGAAAAATATTGATACCCCGTTTTGATCTGTCCCGTGGAACGGTAAGGTAAGACATAATCCAGATTGCCTCTCACAGTCCAGCGGTGTTCATCCTCCCATGCCCTGTGCCCCTGCTGGCGGTTGTTTTTCAGATCCATCAGGTTACTTTCGAAATATTCCAGCGCATTTCCCCCATATTTCAGATAAAAAGAGCCATTCAGTATATGACCCTCCTCATTAAAAGAGTGATTCGCGGAAAGATTTCCCTGATAATAGGTTTCATGGATATCAAAATCATCCAGACTTCTAAAGGCTCCTTTTTCAAACACAACGCTTTGAGTAGATCGTTCTTCTTCGTAATCCAACCTTCCTTTTCTTTTCACACCTCCATAACCTGCTTCCATGTCAATTTTATAAGTTGTTTTAGGAGCTGTATATCCCCATCCTGCTTTTCCGGAATAGTAATACCCATTACTTTTTCTTGGGCCTGTAGAATGCGAAGTGGTAATCGTATCATTCACGATCGTCGTTTTTTCCTGTTCAAAATCACTTTCCCGCTTATGTTGGCGGGCATAGCCACCGATATACCAATGGCTGGATTTATTTTGTTTCGTCAGAAAAAGGTCTGTTACCCAGGTCCCCATTGTGCTGGTACTGACATTTACAAAACCACTTATGTCCGCCTGATATTCTTTTTTGGTAATAATATTGATAATGCCGGTATCCCCCTGCGTATCATATTGTGCGGAAGGAGTTGTAATGATTTCAATATTTTGGATCTGGTAAGCCGGAACCTGTTCCAATGCCTGGGTCCCGGAAAATATACTGGGCTTCCCATCAATATAGACCGTGAAGCCGGAGCTTCCCCGGAAGGAGACTTCCCCTTCTGCATTGACCCGGATAGACGGGGTATTTTCAAGAATGTCAACCGCTGTTCCTCCTGCTGCCAGCAGGTTAGAAGAGGCCTCTATTAATCTTTTATCTAATTTGTAGACCACTTGTTTTTTATTGGCTACCACCTCTACCTCCTGGAGTCCGATCTCTAACTGTCTCATTGGAATAGTGCCCAAATCCTTAACCGAGCCATTCGTTCTGACCGGAGTACTGCTATATACATCATATCCTACCAGACGGACGATAAGCATATAGTCTGTTTCCGCCTGCAGGTTCTCAAATAAAAAGGAACCGTCTGTTTCTGACATGGCTTCGGAGATTACTTCGTTATTCATATATAGTATGACATGGGCGTACTCCAGTGGGTTCCGTGTCTTTCCGTCAATGACCTTCCCTTTCACGCCGGGCGCTGCTGACAAAGTGAGGGGTAACAATAAAAGTAGAAAAATAGATGTAAGTGTTCTCATTCCTTAGTAGCTGTTTATTAATTTCTGTAGCAAATGTAAAGGATCATAGGCTGTCCGGTCAGGAGAAATAGTTCATATATCAGGAGAAATAGTTCAAAATGCAGCCCTCTTGTTTAGAAAAGTGTTTTATATATGTATATTTGATTTTCAATCTGAGATCAATGAAATACCTGATTCTGTCTATATGGATATTTTTTCTTTCCCTCCTTATCCAACCGGTCCATGGAGAGGCTTTTATTTTTGACCGCCTGTCAACCGGGCAGGGGTTTTCCTCCTCCCGGATCACTACGATCCTGCAGGACCAGACAGGATATATATGGGTAGGTACCTCCGAGGGATTGAACAGATACGATGGTTATCATATCAGGACCTTTCATCCGGAAGCGGGAAATTCACATAGTATCCAGAGTAATGCCATTCATAAATTGCATGAAGATGAAAATGGATATCTTTGGATTAGTTTCTCTTCCGGAGGGATAAGCTATTATGATCCCGTCAGGGAACAGTTTTTCAATTATTCCCGTGAATGGTTGCAACAACTTAGAGTGTATGGTGAAATACTTTGTTTTTCTTCCGGCAGACCGGGAGAGACATGGATCGGCACAGAAAACGGCTTATTGATCTTCGATTCTTTCTCCGGACAACTCCGGAGAATGGAGGATCAACATTCAGCAGTAGCGATGTCAGCGGTCTATTCGATCTACACAGATCCGGAAGGTACTCTCTGGCTCGGAACTCTGTCCGGATTCAGTAGATACAATACCGGGACTAAACAATTTGAGGATTATACATTACATGTTCTTCTGGAGGATGGAAATACAGAAAATGTATTGAATGGAGTACATACGATTTATAAGGATAAAAAGGGATTTCTTTGGATCGGTACCGGAAAGTCCGGAGCATACTGCTCTATCCATCCGGAAGCTCCCTGGTTCTTCCGGCCGGCCGGATACCGGGATACCCGGGTTTATCAGATCATGGAGTCCCAGGCCGGAGATATTTGGATCGGGCATAACAAAGGCGTTTCCGTAGTCGAAAAAGAGATGCGGAATGCCCTGCGTAGCCGGCATTATTTGAGTACTCCGGAAGAATTGGCACCTACCGGGGAACGTGTGATAAAATATATGCAGGAAGATCTGAATGGTAATATCTGGTTTGTGGATGGAAGGTATAATCAGGGAATGCTCTACTACTCGGCTGCTAACCAGTCCATGAACCATCTGAACCATCTTCCGGAAGACCCTTATTCCATTGCCAGCAACCAAATAAGTTGTATGTATATAGACCGGTATGCCAATTTGTGGATTGGACATACAAACTATGGGATCAGTCGCTGTGATCTTCGTCCTCCGGTTTTTCATTACCGGTTTGGACATACCACGGAGGATAGTTTACAATTATCTTCTAACCATATCCTTGCTATTCTGGAAGACCGGGAAACAAATCTTTGGGTAGCTACCGTAAAAGGGTTAGACCGGATTAATCCGGATGGAAAGATTGACAAACGGTTTACCTTCTCGCCCCGGTCTTCTTCTTCCTCCTTATCGGGGCAGTTTATCAGTACGTTAGTGGAAGATGAGGATGGTTATCTTTGGATCGGATATCAGGATGCCCATCCGGAGCGGCTGGATCTCTCTACTTTTCAAATAAGACCTTTTTATCTGAGTAATCATCCGGAATATCAGGATTTTCTGAAAGTAACCTCCGGTATAACTAAAGATAAAGAAGGAAATGTATGGATCACAACTTATAATATGGGTTTGATACAATATAACCGGAAAACCCGGAATACCTATTATTACACTCAACCTTCTCCTTTTAGCAGTCTGCCCGATCTTTCTTCGGTTCCGCTCTTTAGTCACTGTGTAGATGCAGAAGGCTTTGTCTGGATCGGGATGGAAGGCCGGGGGATTAGGAGTTTTGACCCTTCCACAGAATCTTACACTAACTATTTCCGGATAGGGACAGACGAGCATAGCATTTTGTCAGACAATATCCACACACTATATTGTGATTCAAAAGGGACGCTCTGGATAGGAACGAATAATGGGCTGTCAGGCTATGATAAGAGAAAGGACTTTTTCACCCATTATACTATATCAGATGGTTTGGCCGGGAATGTAATTCGTAGTATAGAAGAGGCATCTCCCGGTTTGCTGGTGGTTGGAACAAACAGAGGGATTTCCATGATGGATCTTTCTTCCGGTAAAATAGTGAATTATTCCACACAAAACAGGCTGTTGACCGATGAATGTATGCCGGGAGCTATGATCCGCCGGGCATCCGGAGAAATAGTGGTAGGAACGGATAAAGGACTCATGAGTTTTCATCCGGATTCCTTATTGAATCCTGATGTATCAGATATACTGTCCTTACATATTTCCGGGATATATGTGGGAGAAGAGAAACTGCATACATCTTCTGTCAGACTTCCTTACCAAAGCTCCAGAGATCTGCGGATCGACTTTTTTGCTTTTAACTATGCGTTTCCCTCTGCCAACCAGTATCGTTACCGGTTATCCGGATATGATAAAGAATGGAAAACAGCAGAAACCGGTCATCCGTCTGCCCATTACAATCAACTACCTCCGGGAAAATATGTCTTCCGCGTAGAGGTCGGTAAAAGTGACCAGAGCTGGCGCCATGCCCTCTCTTTTCCTGTTGTTATCCTGACTCCCTGGTGGAGAACAGGGTGGTTCCTAATGCTGATAGCTATCTTAACTTTTCTATTATTATATATACTTTATAAAAACCGTTTCCGGATCTATGAAATGCGACAGGCAGAATTAGAGAAAAAGGTGCAGGAACGAACCTTATTATTGAGAGAGGCTAAATCAGCCTTGGAAGTAAAAAACAGGGAATTAGAGTCTTTGAATGATAAGTTAAAGACTATGGATGAACAAAAAACGACCTTTTTTACAACTATATCCCATGAGTTGAGGACACCCTTAACGATCATAAAAGGCCTGACGGAAAATCTGAAAGAGGAAGAGATCGCCCTGGATGCTAAGCGATGGAAAGATGCTGTCTCTGTTATTCAACGGAACGTATTGCGTTTAATACGGCATGTGAACGAACTGCTCGATATCTCCCTGATGGAGAAAGGGGAGTTATACCCCCATGTGTCTTATACGGATTTAGGTGGATTCCTACAGGAGACAGGACAGAGCTTTGGGCCTATTGCGGAGAAATATGCCATCCAATTTACCTGGCAGGTTTCTCCGGAAATACAATATGCCTTTTTTGATAAAGACATTCTGGAACAAGCGCTGTTTAATGTGATCTCCAACGCATTGAAATACACGCCGGATGGAGGTTCGGTCTCTTTTCAGGCCAATTATGTATATGAAGCGATACAAAACGAGAAGGAAAACTGGCTGGAGATCCGGATCTGCGATACGGGGATCGGCATTTCCCCGGACCATATCTCTCATATATTTGATCGCTATTATAAAATTGCCGGCCGCTCTTTTCAACGTTTTGAAAGTTCCGGAATAGGCCTGGCGCATACGAAAGAGATCCTTAACAGTCATTTAGGCAGGATCACCTGTCAGAGTGAAGAGGGGAAAGGAACTCTTTTCACAATTTGCCTGCCTGTTTTCCGGCATGCCTTTCCGGATGAATGGATCCATCGGGGAGCCCGTGTTTCCACAGACCGGGATTTGTACAACAAAATACTGATCGCTCCGGAAGAATCGGTTGATCCGGTAGGTACACCCGGTAAACAAACCCTGTTATTAGTAGAAGATAATGAAGATTTGATCCATTATCTGCGGGATGCTTTTCAGAGTGAATATACGATCTTCCAGGCATTCAATGGAAAAGAGGGATTCAGAAGAGCGGTCGAAGTACATCCGGATGTTATTATTTCTGATATCGTGATGCCGGTGATGGATGGCTTGAGTTTATGTGAAAAATTGAAATCTGATGAACGAACTTCTCATATACCAGTCATATTGTTAACTGCCCGTATAGAGGAAAAGCATCAGTTGGAGGGCTATGATTCCGGGGCAGATGACTACCTACTGAAACCGTTTAATATTCATGTTTTAAAGGCGAAAATTCGTAACCTACTCTCCTGGCGGGACAAAGTAGTACGTTATTTTAAAGAATCCTTCCGGTTGGACCAACCGGAAGCAAATGTTCCGGAGATGGACAAAGCGTTTATAAAAAAGGCAACTCAGGTTGTTTTGGATCATTTGCAGGATCCCTCCTTTGATGTAGACCGGTTTTGCCGGGAAATGGCTATGAGTCGTGCCAATCTGTTCCGGAAACTGAAAGCGGCGATCGGTTTATCTGCTTCTGCTTTTACCCGTAATATCCGTATCAAACAGGCAGCTCTGCTATTGGAAAGTGGAGCATATACCATAAACGAGATCGCTACCCTGACCGGTTTTTCAGATCCTAATTATTTTTCCCGTTGTTTCAAAGAAATATATGGAGTAACCCCTTCCACTTATATGCGAACCGGTAGAAAGTGAAAAACTCTTTTATATAGGAGAAGTATAAATAGTATCATTTTAAAGGGCTGAATATTAAAAAAGTATATTACCGGAAACACCTGCGAACATTTTGCGGAACTTCTTTTTTATAGTATCACTTAGAGAAGTCATACGATATAAAAAGAACAAAATGAAAAAAAATAAATTATTTAATAGGAGGTTCATTACTGGCATTAGGAACCTTACTCGTTCTTAATTCCTGCAAAACCATCCCTAAAGGGGTAACAGCCGTAAAACCTTTTGATAAGGAAAAATATCTGGGAAAATGGTATGAGTTGGCGCGACTGGACTTTCATTTTGAAAAGAATATCATCAATGCAACAGCGGAATACTCTTTGAATGAAGATGGAAGTATTAAAGTTGTCAACCGGGGCTATGATATAAAGAAACAGGAGATGAAAGAGTCTGTGGGCAAAGCTAAATTTGTGGATTCTCCGGAAGAAGGAAAATTAAAAGTCTCTTTCTTTGGTCCGTTTTATGCCGGTTATAATGTAGTGGCGATTGATCCCTATTATAAATATGCATTAGTGGCAGGAAAAAATCATGATTATTTGTGGATCTTATCCAGAGAAACGACCATGCCGGAAAATGTTAAACATGAATATTTACAAAAAGCCAGAGAACTGGGCTATGATACCTCTAAATTACTCTGGACACAACATGAGTGATCCGGTTTTTCAGATTATATAAATAAGCGAGGTGTAGTTTTTATACTACACCTCGCTTATTTATTACATTACTTCCCGTTTATTATACTATTTACACTTCGGAACCTTTTTTTTGCGGGAGTTCGTTTATTTCTTCTGCAGACCTCGTATCTTTTATTTACAGACTTCGTATCTTTTCTAATAGGTAATTCGTTTATTTGGTACCGGACACTTCGTATTCTTTTTGTCAAGAGTCCGGGAGTTTACGGATAAATATAGTCGAAGTCTATCCAAAAAATAAACGAACTCTCAGGAAAAAATAAACGAACTGGGGAAAAGAAATAAACGAGATGTTCAGATTGGCCAGTATATCTTTCTGTACATCTATTTTTTTAGATAAAAGAGTCAGGATATTCATCCCCTTTTATTTTTATAATAAAAACCCATCTCACGATGGTAAACTTACATCCAATTATAAAACTTTCAAGTGATGAGTTCCTGACTCAGATAAAACATTTAGTTATATCGATTTTCAAATCACTTGTTAAACAAATTTTATCAGGGGAAAGTTTTGTGAAATTCTTCTTGTGTTTTGAAAAGCTTTTATTTTCAGAGGGTTATTGCCTAAATAGAGTTAAAAATAATTTTCGGTGAACCAGGAAAGAAGAATGATGATTAATAGAGAAGGCAACATATTGGTCACTTGTATATCCTTTATCTTAAGGATATTGATCGCTACTCCAATTAACAGAATGCCTCCTGCGGCTGTCAGGTCTGTGATCATCCCTTCACTCATATAATTCATCAGGAAGGCGGCAAATAAAGTAAGCCCTCCCTGGTAAAAGAGGACAGGAATAGAGGAAAACAGGATTGCGATACCAAAAGAAGAGGCAAAAGCCACGGAGGAGATTCCATCCATAATAGACTTGGTAAAGAGCAGATTCGGAGTTTCTCCCATCCCATCTTCAATAGCTCCTAATATGGCCATTGAACCGATACAGAACATCATGGAAGCAGTAAGGAACCCTTCTGTAAAACGGTTATTTTCCGCTTCTTCCGAAGAAAAGTCCGCTTTTTGCGATTCCGGGTACTTTTTCTCCGGATATATTCAGCCAGACGGCGTATGTATTTATCAATATCTATGAGTTGTCCAAAGATAGAACCTATCACAATGCTGATCACGATAAGAAGCATGTTTTCAGAACCTAATGCCATATTCGTTCCAATTATCAGGGTACAGAGCCCCAATCCCTGAAAAATGATTTTTACCATCCGTTCTGACAGGCGTGAGTGGATCATTAATCCGACACAACTTCCGGCAATGATAGCGCCTGTATTTACGATCGTTCCTAACATACTCCCTATTTTTTGCTGCAAATGTATGAAAAGAAAAACAAGAAACAGAGGTTAGAAGCTGTTTTTCACGGTTGTATGTTACTAATAAATCGATAAACAATTAGATACAAAGGCTGTTTTTTATATAGAGTAGGATCCATATATACTTTATTATGTTATCACAGAATAACCGTTATTTCGCAGATCATTATCATTATAGTGGAGAATTTAATGTTCCGACCACTATCCTTCTGACACGATATAACGGTCAGTTACTGGAACATGCCAATATTCCTAATCACATTCCTTCGTTTAAGAAATATATAAAAGAAGGATGTATTAACTGGTTTCGGGTAAAAGGGATGAAGGATGCAGAGGCTATTACACGTATGGTTAGAGAATTCGGTTTGCTGAATCTGGATACCCGGGATATTCTGACTCCTAACCATATTGTTAAAGTGGACATCCGGGAGGACTGTATTTTTACTGTGATGAATAGTTGTGCATTCAATGCGAGGGGAAGAGTTTATTCTGAACATGTTTGTCTCATTGTAAAGACGAATGTCATTATCTCTTTTAATGAAAGTGATAGAGAACTTTTCCCCAATGTGGAACATGGTCTCCGGGAAAATATCATGGATATCCGGCATCAGAAAAGTGGGATGCTCTTTGCTTTCCTGTTGAATGCGATTTTAGGTGACTTTATTGATACAGCCACCAAAGTCGAACGTATGTTAGAGAGAATAGAAGATGTGCTATTGAATCCGTATGCCAGTCAGAATAATGTCGGGATAAAAATACAAAAGTGCCGGAAAGCCTATTTAATTATCCGTAAAAATACTCAACCTTTAACGGACGAATATGAGAAGCTTATCGGTGGGAAAGAAGGGATTATTGATGAAAGCTTATTCCCTGTATTCAACGAATTATCCGATCAATTACAATATATCCTTCAGACGGCAAGGAACAGTAATGATATGCTATCCTCGCTGGTGGATCTCTATGTTTCTAAAAATGATTTGAACGCCAATATGGTGATGAAGAGATTGACAGTACTTGCGACTTTATTTATTCCGATCACTTTTCTGGTGGGTCTTTGGGGGATGAATTTTGAGTATATGCCGGAACTTCGCTGGAAGTATGGCTACCTGTTTGCCTGGGGATGTATCCTTTTAAGTCTCGGATTGACCTGGTGGTTGATGAGAAAGAAAAAATGGTTTTAGTTTTTATACTTTGATTCGTTTTGCTATTTTTCCAATACTAAGGCCTTGTACAAGGATGGAGAATACAACCACAAAGTAGGTGATGGCAACGATGGGGTTTCTGTGAGCCGTATCACCAATCGATAGGGCTAAAGCAATAGATACACCTCCCCGTAAACCACCCCATACCAGGATAAAAAAACTTCCCTCTGAAAACTTCTCCCGGAAAGGGATCACTAAGGTCGGAATTTTGATCGAAATATATCTGGCTATCAGGACCACTACTATCCCCATCATTCCGCCGGGCCAGTAGAGGTTCAAATTAGGGATCAACAATAATTCAAATCCGATGAGCAGGAATAAGAGAGAGTTCAGAATCTCATCTATCAATTCCCAAAAAGTTTTCAGGAAATCCGTATGAAGATGGTTTTTTTCGGAGTAAGCTCTTCCTACATTTCCGATCACCACACCGGCGATCACCATGGTGAGTGGTCCGGAGATCTCAAGTGTTTGTGAGATTAAGTAAGCCCCGATCACGACGGATAAGGTGATTAGAGCAGATAATTTACCATCCTCTGCACTTTTCATTGCATAGAATCCCAGGAGTCCTAAAAAAAGACCTACGAACAGTGCCCCGAATATTTCCTGTATGAAAAGAGCAGAAATCGAGAATGCGGTAATATCTTCCGGATTCTCTTTTCCCAAAGCTACATTATAAATAACAGTAAACAAAACAACGGCTACCCCGTCATTAAAAAGAGCTTCTCCTGTTACTTTAGTCTCCAGTGATTTTGAAACTTTCGCTTCTTTAAGGATTCCTAATACCGCGATCGGATCCGTAGGGGAGATAAGTGCTCCAAATAGCAGGCAGTAGATCAGGGATAGAGGGTTCTGCATATGGAATAAAGGAAGAGAAAATTCAAGCGCGTAATATAAACCGAATCCGACAACAAACGTGGAAATAATAACACTCAGGGTAGAGAAGACAATAATGGAAAGCTTTTCTTCTTTCAGATTATTAATATTAATTTGTATAGCTCCAGCAAATAGCAGGAAGTATAACATTCCATTCATGACCAACTGGGTAAAGTTGATATTGTTGATCAGATGGTAAACGCCCTGTAAGGGCACCGGAGTAAACGCTTCCATCAGAACTAATATAACAGAAAAGATCATGGTAATGCCCATAATTCCGATCGTGAACGGCAGTTTCAGAAAACGGTCGTTAATATAGGCAAAAATAGTGGCAATGATAATAAGTATGGAAAATGAGTAATATAAGCCCATGATTTCTTTTCTCTGTTAAATACCTGACAATTATTTAACAAGAATTTTTCCGGCTTTGTTGTTCCGGTTTCTCTGAGAAAAGGAGTAAAAGTATCAGGGCATGATGTGCAAAACTGTTGTATGTTTAAGTTCGTTCAGTACAAAAGAGCTTTGTAACTTCACGATCCCTTTCACTTTCGTGATCTTTTTCATCACAAACTCATCATATGCTTCCAGATCTTTTACCACTACTTTGAGGAAGAAGTCATGGATACCTCCGATGGAGTAACATTCCATAATTTCATCAATCTGTTTAATGTCTTCCAGGAATTGCTGGATGTGCTCTTCGTTATGTACTGCCAGTGAAACGTTACAAAAAACGGTAAGAGGAAGACCTACTTTTTTATGATCTATGATAGCTACATAATTTTTTATGTATCCTTCGTTTTCTAATCTTTTGATCCGCTCATAGATAGGTGTTTTTGAAATATGTAACTCTTCAGCGAGTTCTTTCATATTTACTTTGGCATTTTTTTTGTAGTGCCTGTAGGATCCGGATATCTGTTTTATCTAAGCCTGCCATAGTAATTTTTCCTGTTTAGAAAGATAAAAATGGGTTTTGTTGGAAATTTTTCCCTATATATTCTCAAATATAGGAATATTATCTTATTTGTTTCTGATTTATAGGATATATTTCTAAACTCTATACCTTTGTCATGATATTCATCTTATCAAACACTATATGAAAACAGCAGAACTGAACCCTCATACCCGGGGGATCACAAAAACTTTCTGGTATCATCTGATGGCCATCCTCACCGTTTCAATCTGGGGCACTACGTTTGTATCGACCAAAGTATTGATCAATTATGGGATGACTCCGGTGGAAATCCTGTTCTACCGTTTTCTGCTGGCCTACTGCTGTATCTGGTTTATCTCTCCCCGCCGCCTGTTTGCAAAGAGCTGGAAAGATGAAGGATTATTCATTTTGTGTGGTCTTTGCGGGGGATCGCTCTATTTTGTTTCCGAAAATACGGCGTTGGGGATTACCCTGGCATCGAATGTTTCCCTGATCATATGTACGACTCCGATTATGACCGCTTTTATCCTCTACCTTTTGCGAAAGACTGAGACCTTGACCCGGAATCTGCTTCTGGGCTCTTTTATGGCTTTGGGAGGGGTGGCTTTAGTGGTTTTCAATGGTAGTTTTATTTTAAAGATCAGTCCTTTAGGAGATCTCCTGACCTTGTTTGCCGCTTTGATGTGGGCGTTTTACTGCCTGATCCTTAAACGGCTGGATAGCCGTTATCCGACTTTACTGATTACTCGGAAAGTCTTTTTTATGGAGTAGTAACCTTAATTCCTTTTCTCCCTTTTTATCCGGTCCGGTTTGAAACTTCTATTTTATTTCAGCCGGTGGTTCTCGTCAATCTGCTGTTCCTGGGCTTCATTGCTTCCATGGTTTGTTTTATTATGTGGAATATGGCAGTGAAACAGTTAGGAGCTGTTTATACGACCAATTATATCTATATTGTTCCACTGGTTACCCTCGTAACCTCTGCTTTGATCATTGATGAAAAGATTACCTGGATCGCCTTGATAGGATGTACGCTGATCCTTTGTGGAGTTTATCTGGCAGAAAGGAAAAAATAAACAAATAAGAGGAAGGCTTGTTTTATTGTAATAAATAACAGGACATGTCTTTATCTCAATTGTTTTTAAATATTGCGCCTTATGTAAAACCATACCGCTGGTTAGTTGTACTGACTCTGATTCTGACACTTATCGGTTCTTTTATCGCACAGGTAAATGCCTGGGTTTTACGGTATACGGTAGATCAGATCAGTAACCTTTTGCAGGATGGGAAAGGATTACCGGAGGGAATGTCTATCCTTGTTTTTATTTCAGTGGTCCTGATCAGTAAAGAAATCCTGAACTCCTTTATCACCTTCGGACAGAACTATTACGGAGAAAAGCTCCGGATCTTTGTTTCCCGGGACCTGGCACAAAAGGTGGTGGATAAGATTCTGACCTATAAACTTGCCTTCTATACTTCCGGAGGAAATCAACCGGGTAAACTTCAGATACGGATTGACCGGGGAATTGAAAGTATTACCCGGATGGTACAGAACTTTTTTATAGATATCCTTCCGCTTTTCGCCAGTTCGATTGTTGCGTTGATCATGATGTTCAATGCTAATTTTTATGTCGGACTGGTCGGGTTGTGTAATGTCCCTTTCTATTTCTATGTGAGTGTTCTGCAAGCCAATAAACTGAAAGGGGCTCGCCGGAGTATCCGGGAATTAAGAGAGAATAAGAGCCAGGGTATATTAGGGATATTGGAGTCTATTACCGTTATCAAATCTTTTATCCGGGAAGATATTGAAAGTGAGAAGCAGTTAGGCTTACAGTTATCCCTGACAGCCGCACAGCTGCGTACACGGAAGATCAGCTTCCTGTTTGACGGGATCAAAAGTTTCATCGAACAGATAGGGGTCGTATTGATCATTATTCTGACAGCCTATTTTGTGTTGACGGGTGTTATGACGATCGGTGCGATCATGTTCCATATCCTTCTTTTTAATAATGTCACAGCTCCGATCCGGCAGTTACATCGTATTTATGATCAGATGAATGATGCTCTGATCTATTCGGAAGGCTTCTTTGATATTCTGAAAGCGGATGAGCAGACCGAGCAATCCGGAAATTATCTTTCTCCGAAAGTAGAGGGCAAGTTCAATCTCCGGAATGTCTATTTTACCTATCCGGATAATGAGGAACCCACTTTGTTCAATATCAATATGGATATCCTTCCCGGCAGGATCACTGCGTTGGTTGGATTGTCGGGTGCCGGAAAAAGTACCCTGATCAATCTCTTAGACAAATTCTATCATCCGGATTCCGGGGATATACTGCTGGATGATGTCTCTTTAGAAGAGTATGATACGGAATTCCTGCGGGATAATATCGGGCTGGTGCTCCAAAAGAATCATATCTTTAATGGAACGGTGGAGGAGAATATCCGGTATGGTAATCCAAATGCTACTTTTGAAGAGGTGATGGAAGCGGCCAAACAGTCTTATATTCATGATCAGATTATGTCCTTACCTCATAAATATGACACCTCTGCACTCACTCTATCGGGTGGGCAACAGCAGAAAATAGCTATTGCCCGTATGTTTTTAAAGAACCCGCCGATCATCTTTCTGGATGAACCGACTGCCAGCTTAGATGCAATTTCTACCGAACAAATCAAAAATAGCCTGGATGCGATCAAGAAAAATCGAACAGTGATTATTATTTCACATAGTATTTCCCAGATCATAGATTCGGATATTATTTATGTGATGAAAGAAGGACATGTGATTGAGCGGGGTACGCATGAGAACCTGTACCGGATGGAAGGAACCTATAAAGAGATCTTCGATGCCATGGCACGAAGCCTGAATATCGATAAAATCTCTAAAACGTTGGAATAGAGAGTTGTTTCCAAGCTTTACTGATTTGGGACATCGTGTAAAATATCTAAACTTTTCATACCTCATTAAACTATTTATATCTACTTTTGTCGATGAAGTAACGACCTTAGTCGATTTAAGTTGTGGGAGATAGCAAACCCTATTAATTTTATGAATGAAAAAAGAAAGGAAAGAGGAATGAAAAAAGTATGGATGTTTTTAAGCCTTTTTGTATGTTTAGGGTTCATTAGCCCGGTCGTAGCCCAGCATGTAAGTGTGAATGTAAATATAAATCTGGATAGACAACCCGCCTGGGGTCCTGTAGGATATGATTGTGTTGATTTTTACTACTTCCCGGATATAAATATCTACTATGATATCAATTATGCAATGTTCTACTATCCATCCGGAAGAAGATGGATCGCTAGCCGGTATTTACCGGTGAAATATGCACGCTATGATCTGTATGCCATGTATAAAGTGCCTTTGATCAATGAAGTGGACCCGTGGTTATATAACAGGAACCATAAAAGGATGTATGCCCACTACAGAGGCTATTCCAATCAGGTCGTGATTTATTATGCAACAGATAACCGGTATGTGAACTACAGACAGAACCATGTGCACTGGATTGATCCGGGCGTAACGGTTAAAAACAATATGAGTAATAAGAGGGTGACGACCAGCGGTATAAGTAATCGGGGGACCACCACTCCTACGACGACTAACCGGACGACGACTAATAGTGGAAGTAACCGGAGCACAACGACCACTACCAATAAGAATGCAAGTAACAGAAGTACAACTAATCCAACTACTAACAATAACAAGACAACGACTACCAATCGTTCTACAAATAATAGTAGCAGCAGAAGTACAACAACTAACAGCTCAACCAGTGGTAGCAGCAGTACCAGAAGCACGACGACCAATAGTTCTTCGGGCAATAGTAGCAGAACCTCAACCAACAGCTCTGTAAATAGTAGTAATAGGACATCAACAAAAAGCGATAACAATAGTTCTACTACAAAGAGTAGTACCAGAAGTTCTTCCGGTAGTAGCTCCAGCCGGTCATCAAGATAAAAAAGAGTAGTTAAGGCAAAAGATTGTTGATTATCATTTTCATCGCAAAAGGAAAAGCCACCTCTTCAGTAAGGGTGGCTTTTTTGTAAACTTTTCTTTTGCCGGGATGTTTGGATAATGATATATACTTTATTAAACACCATATATTATGCACAAATTAATGATGATTTTGTTTTTCTGCAGTTTATTGATTTCCTGTAACCAGCCGGAAAATGTAGAAAATTTAGTAGTGGCTTCCAGTACGGTTGACTGTATAGGAGTAGGTCCTCAGAAGTGTCTGTTGGTGAAGTCGGAAGGCGAAACAGACTGGACTTTCCTGTATAGTGGCATTGAAGGATTTAACTATCAGCCCGGATATGAGTATTTATTAAAAGTACGTAAGGAAGAGGTGGAGAATCCGGCGGCAGATCAATCCTCTATCCGCTATGTATTAGTAAAAGAAATTTCCAGAGAGATGAAAACCTCTGAAAATATGCCCCTGCTTCCTTTATGAACAGAAATAAAGGTGGCTAACACCGCCACCTTTAACTCCTATTTATTTATTCAATATCTTATTAATAAACGCTCTTTGTGCGATATGTTGCTCCGGAAAGGTCCAGTGGCCGGTTTCCAGATACAGATCTAACTCTTTCTCTCCCGGTATCACATTGTAGGCGGCATACATGGAAGTAGGAGGGCAAACCACATCATTATATCCCCAGCAATACCAGCCCGGAACCTGTACGCGGCGGGCAAAATTCACCACATCAAAGTAAGCCAGTGTTTCCACTTCATTAGCAGCCGGTTTTCTGTTCTGAAAGTAGTGAGGCCACCCGCCGGCACGATTATTCAGGTAGCCGGCATAATCACACATCGCCGGATAGAAGGCAGCAAGGAATTTGATACGTGGATCCAGACCTGCCGTAACGATAGACAAAGCTCCTCCCTGGCTACCACCGGTTACGCCTACTGTCTGTCCGTCAAATTCGGGTAGCTGGTAAATGAAATCAACAGCACGGACACAACCGGAATAGACCCTTTTGTAATAGTGTGCATCCCGGTCATTCATATTGAAGAAGAAATATCCGCTTAAAGGACCGTCATTCAGGTTATTGTAAATATCCTGAGGCTGATTGACAGGAATACCATGGATACCGATCTCCAGACAGATCACGTCATCTCCATAGCTACTTCCCTGGTAAGGACGTATGCCTGCACCGGGAACCTGGAGGATAGCCGGATATTTACCCGGTTTCTTAGGAGTTGTCAGGATGCCATAGATACGGGATCCCTGTTTCTCATTCTGAAAACTCACATGATAAACATGGAGTGCTTCTGTACACCTTTCCGGGATCAGGACCATTTTAGGGTCCAGCTTGACTTTCCGTGCTTCCTCGATGGTGTTTTTCCAGAACGTGTCGAAATCAGCCGGGTCTTTTGTGGTGGGCTGAATACGGGATTCATCATAGGCAACTGTGGCCAGCCCTTCATAATTTCTACCATCCACCCTGGCCACGACACGGCAACGCAGGAATCCCGGCACTTTCATGGAGGATTTCAGGGTTAGTTTTCCATCTTTCAGCAGTACATTCTCTTTCTTCTCCGTGGGAAAGTATTCCGGACCTAATTCATAATCCACGACCACGTCTTTCAACAGATTTTCATTTTTAAAGACCTGAATCGTAAAAGTCGCCGGTTGTCCGGATGAATATTTCCAATCTGTCCGGTCCGGTGAGACCATCACAGTTACCACACTGTGGTAAGGAGGATTCTGAGCTTCCACTTGCAAAGCAGGCAATAGGAATACCATCAGAAAACATACATGTAATAGGATTCTTTTCATACAGTGATTTTTATTAGTGGTTTTAATAATAAAGGAGTCAAGTAGTCAAAGAAGTTAAGGAGTAAATAGTATTTTCTTTCTAATGAACTACTTACTATTAGACTACTCTGACTCCAGCGAACAGTTGCATCGTAACTGTTCTTACAAACTCATCAGCATTTTTTTCAATACGGTTTGTGCAGAGATCTCCCGGTTAGCGGCTTCCTGGATTACAATGCTCTGTGGACTTTCGATTACATCATCTGTTACGATCATGTTTCGTCTTACCGGAAGGCAATGCATAAAATAGGCATTGTTGGTAAGTACCATTTTTTCTGTGTCTACTGTCCAGCTACGATCTGTGCTCAAGATCTTGCCATAGTTAGGATCTGTATAGGCTGCCCAGTTTTTGGCATAAATAAAGTCAGCTCCTTCAAATGCTTTTTTCTGGTCATATTCTACGCAGGCATTTCCTACGAATGCCGGGTCCAGTTCATAACCTTCCGGATGAGTGATCACAAACTCGTAGTCTGTGGCGTTCATCCATTCTGCAAAACTATTCGGGACAGCTTGTGGAAGTGCTTTAGGATGAGGGGCCCAGGTCAAAACAACTTTTGGACGGGCTGTTTTTTTGTACTCTTCGATGGTGATCAGATCCGCAAAACTTTGTAACGGGTGGCGGGTGGCTGCTTCCATACTGAATACCGGACGCCCGGAATACCGGATAAACTGATTGATGATCAGTTCGTTGTAATCCTCTTCCTTGTTTTCAAAACGGGCAAAAGAACGAACTCCGATTATATCACAATAGCAACCCATCACAGGAATAGCTTCCAACAGGTGTTCCGGTTTATCTCCATCCATGATCACACCCCGTTCTGTTTCCAGTTTCCAGGCTCCCTGGTTCACATCCAGCACCATCGTGTTCATGCCAAGATTCATGGCTGCTTTCTGAGTACTCAGGCGGGTTCTCAGACTGGAATTGAAGAATATCATCAATAAGGTTTTATTTTTACCTAACCCGGTGAATTGAAAACGATCTTTTTTTATTTCAAAAGCCTCTTTCAGGGCTTGTTGTAAATCTCCTAAGTCTTGTACGCAAGTGAAATTTCTCATCTGATTGAACTATTTTATTTTCTATTTATTTCTAATCTGTCCGGTCCCCTCTATAATATATTTATAGGTGGTCAATTCCTCTAAAGCCATAGGGCCCCGGGTATGGAGTTTTTGTGTACTGATACCGATCTCGGCCCCCAACCCGAACTGCGCTCCATCTGTAAAAGTGGTGGATACATTGGCATATACACAGGCGGCATCCACTGATCTTTCGAAAAGCAGAATCGCTTCCCGGGACTCGCTGATGATACATTCACTGTGTCTGGAACTATAAGCTGCAATATGATCCAGTGCCTGTTCTATATTTTCAACCGTACGGATACTCATTTTGTAATCCAGGAACTCCGTGCCGAAGCTTTCCGGCGTGGCTGGCTGTAATAACTCCGCCGGATAGGATCCCTGCAAGGCAGTCATCGCTTTTTCATCTGCATAAATGATCACTTCACTATCCTTTAATTTTGTACATAACACCGGAAGATCATCCAGCCGTTCCGTATGGATCAGCAGGCAGTCCAAAGCATTACATACGCTTACCCGCCGGGTTTTAGCATTGTTAATAATCTCCTTCCCTTTCTCCGTATCGCCGTCTTTATCAAAATAGGTATGGCAAATACCGGCACCGGTCTCAATCACCGGCACCTGTGCATGCTCCCGTACAAAATTGATCAGGGTGCTGCTTCCCCTCGGAATGATTAGATCCACAATTCCCACTGCGTTCAGCAGAATCGTGGTTGCTTCCCGTTCCGGAGGGAGCAAAGTACATATGGCCGGATTGATCTGATACTTAGTAAGTACCTGGTGGATGATGTTTACTAATGCTTTATTAGAGTAGTCCGCATCTGATCCTCCTTTTAATATACAGGCATTTCCACTTTTCAGGCAAAGAGAAAAAACATCAAAGGTAACATTGGGACGGGCTTCGTAAATAATCCCGATTACTCCAAAAGGTACACTGACTTTTTGTATGGTCATCCCATTCGGACGGGAAGTCCGGCTGATCAGTTTTCCTAAAGGGGAGGGGAGGGATGCCACATTCTTCATATCCTCTGCTATGCCCTGTAAACGGTCTTCCGTTAACATGAGCCGGTCGTATTTCGGATTTTCCGGCTCCATACGGCTCAGATCCTTTGCATTTGCTGCCAGAATCTCCTCCTTGTTCCGGATCATCGCATCTGCTGTGTCATGCAGGATCGCCTTGATTCTCCGGTCTTCCATCGTAAGTAATTCCCTGGAAGCTATCTGAGCCTGAATTAATAATTCTTTTACATCCATTTTTCTGATCGTTAATCCAGATATAAATAATCATAATGAATGAAAGGTTTCAGATCCCGCTGGCCGATCAGGTTCACAGCCTCTTCACTGTCATACCCTGCACGGCCCACACCTAACTGATTTCCCTCTTCATCGAATATTCTGACAATATCATCTTTCTCAAAATCCCCTTTGAGCTTGGTAACACCCACTAATAAAATACTGGTCGCTTTTGGTCCGGAGAGTGCTTCCACGGCTCCTTTATTGATATGAACCTCTCCTTTCGCAAAACCTTCTGAATGGGCGATCCATTTTTTTACACTGCTGACCGGTTTGGGAGCCGGTTTGAAAAGAGTATGAACCACCTCCTCCCCGGAGGCAAGGAGATCATAGAGGATATTTTCCTTTTTGCCGTTTGCAATGATCACAGCAATCCCTTCGTCTGCCACTTTTTGGGCAATGCTGCATTTAGTCAGCATCCCACCCCGGCCAAAAGAAGATTTGCTGGTTTGTACGAACGCCGAAAGATCTTCTTTTCCCCCTTCTATTTCCCGGATCACATAGGCCCCGGATCTCCGGGATTACCATTGTAGATACCATCCACATTGCTCAGAATGATCAATGCATCCATCCCCATCATGGCTGCGATCAGTCCGGATAGTTCATCATTATCGGTGAACATCAGCTCCGTGACAGAGATTGTGTCATTCTCATTCACAACCGGGATCACCCTGTTTTCCAGCATGACCTCCATGCAATTTTTCTGGTTCAGGTAGTGAGTACGGCTGCCGAAATTCTCTTTGGTAGTCAACACCTGTCCACAGGTAATGCCGTGCTCCCGGAACAACTCATAATAGCGGTTGATCAGTTTCGCCTGTCCGACAGCGGAATAGAGCTGTCTGGCAGAAACAGGATCCAACTTTTTTCCGGGCCGGATCTCACTGCGTCCGGAAGCAACCGCTCCGGATGATATTAATACGATTTCAATCCCTTCTTTTTGTAGTTCCGCAATCTGGTCAACCAGTGCGGACATACGGGTTATATCTAATGTGCCATCTTTCCGGGTTAGCACGTTACTCCCGATCTTGACAGCAATTCGTTTATATCTGAACATATATTATTTATCCTTGTCCCGGATCTCTACCCGGCGTATCTTTCCACTGATTGTTTTAGGTAGTTCGTTTACGAATTCAATGATCCGGGGATATTTGTAGGGAGCTGTCACCTGTTTTACATGCTCCTGTAATTCTTTGATTAGTGCTTCCTGTGGCTTGTCTTTGTAGTCTTTCGCCAGAACAATGGTGGCTTTTACCACTTGTCCACGGATTTCATCCGGTACACCGGTGATCGCACATTCCACAACTGCCGGATGGGTCATCAGGGCACTTTTCACCTCAAACGGGCCAATCCTGTAGCCGGAACTTTTGATTACATCATCCGCACGGCCAACGAACCAATAATAACCGTCCTCGTCTCTCCAGGCAATGTCTCCCGTGTAATAAATACCGTCATGCCATGTTCGGTTGGTCAGTTCCGGATCTCTGTAGTATCCTTTGTAAAGTCCTAACGGTTTTTTATTTCCTGTACGGATAATGATCTGTCCCTGTTCTCCGTCTTCTGCTTTGCTTCCGTCCGGACGGATCAGGTCCACATCATACACCGGATTAGGAATACCCATTGAGCCGGGTTTCGGTTCTACCCATGGATAGGTCAGCAGGGAAAGAGTGGTCTCTATCTGGCCAAATCCTTCTTTCAGTTTGATGCCGGTTAGCTCCAGGAAGGTTTCATATACGGCCGGATTTAGTGCCTCTCCGGCGATTGTGCAATACTCCAGTGAAGACAGGTCATATTTAGTCAGGTCTTCCCGGATCAGGAACCGGAAGATCGTTGGGGGCGCACATAAGGAAGTAATCCGGTGGTCCTGGATCATGCGTAACATATCTGCCGGAGTGAATTTCTCGTGATCATATACGAAAATATTGGCTCCGGCGATCCATTGTCCATACAGTTTACCCCACACGGCTTTAGCCCAACCTGTGTCGGCGATCGTCAGGTGCAGACTCTCTTTATGGAGATTATGCCAATAACTGGCTGTGACAATATGTGCCAGTGGATAGGTGAAATCATGAATCACCATTTTTGGGTTTCCGGTGGTTCCGGAAGTGAAATAGAGCAGCAGGATGTCATCGTTATTATTCGGATGTTCCGGACGTACGAAGGGTGCCGCCTTTTCTATACCCTGATGAAAGTCATGGAATCCTTCCGGTATATCCGGGCCGATGGAAACTAATGTTTTGATCGTGGGAGATTCCGGTAAAGAATCAACTATATTCTGTGTTACGAGCGGTTCTCCGACAGAAACCACCATCTTGATGTCTGCCGCATTCGCACGGTATACAATATCTTTTTTCGTAAGCAGATGGGTGGCCGGAATGCCGACAGCCCCCAGTTTATGCAGAGCAAGGACACAAAACCAATATTCAAAACGACGTTTCAGGATTAACATGACCATATCCCCCCGGCCAATTCCCAAGGATTGGAAATAAGATGCGGTCTGGTCTGAATATTTTTTCATATCAGCAAAGGTAAAGTCCCGGTGTTCACCTTTATCATTTGTCCAGCATAATGCTTTTTTCCGGCTCTTCTTTTGCCCATTCATCTACCACATCATAAGCAAAGTTGAAATTTTCCGGAACATGTATTTTGAAGTTTCTGATAAAATCGTCTTGTGATTCAAATGTTGTTTTGTCTATAAATCTTTCTAACATACTAATAGAATTAAGATTGTAGGTGAACTCACATCGTTATATACCCTACATAAATAAATTAAATAATAACAGCCAGAAAATTAACCTTTTCTCCATCTAATGCTTTCATACCGTGTGGCAATTCAGAGTTGAAATAGATACTATCTCCCTCTTCCAGAATGACCTCTTTCCCGTTAATATGAAGAAGAAGCCGTCCGCTGACCACCATGTTAAACTCCTGTCCCGGATGCGCATTCAGATAAATATCTTCGTCTTCCGGTTTGGGATGTACGGTCACCAGGAAAGGGTCTGCTTTTCTGCCGGCAAAACCAGCTGCTAAAGACTGGTATTTATAGGCTTTGGTTCTTTCCACGGCTGTCCCTTTTCCCTTCCGTGTCACAAAATAGCTGTTCATCTTCGGTTCATCCCCGAACATGAGTGTGGTTAATTCGATCCCATAGGTCTGGGATATCAGATGCAGGGTACTGACTGAAATATCTACAGTACCGGTTTCCAGACGTAAATATTCTTCCGGGGTGAGATGACACACTTTTGCCATTTCTTCCGGGGTGATCTCTAAGACATCCCTTAATCCGGCCAGCCGTTCTGCTATTTGTTTAATTTGCTCATTCATTTGCCGTAGATATTAAGTATAAGAGCATCAAAGATAAAAATAAAAAGCAAAATGGGGATATTTCAGGCTTTTTATTGCCATTTTTTTATTTATATCGATTGATTTGTAAGTTCGCATGATTTCTTTTCCGGAATGAATGTGGCAAAATAGTGTGCCGGATACTTTTTTAACCTTTCCCCTGCAAATAAAAGCTCTGTAAATAGGTTGCTATATTAAAAGAAAGGGCTAACTTTGCGTTCGCAATAAAAAAAACAGAGATTCAACATGATCAATAGAATACAGGATCTGCTTCAGGAAGTGCAGGAAATGAAAGCAGCGAATGCTGAAGAACTGGAGGCTCTTAGAATCAAATATCTTAGTAAGAAAGGTGAGATCTCATCGTTGATGAATGATTTCCGGAATGTGGCTGCTGATCAGAAACGTGAAGTGGGTAAGTTTCTGAATGAATTGAAAGAGACAGCACAGAACAGGATCAATGAACTGAAAGACGGTTTTGTAAATGAACAGGTTTCAAATGATGATATGGACCTGACCCGTACGGCTTATCCGGTTGAACTGGGAACCCGCCATCCGCTTTCTATTGTGAGAAAAGAGATCTGTGATATTTTCGGACGCTTAGGCTTTAGTATTGCCGAAGGACCGGAGATTGAAGATGACTGGCATGTATTCTCTGCGTTAAATTTTGCGGAAGATCATCCTGCGCGTGATATGCAGGATACGTTCTTTATTCAACACAATCCGGATATTGTATTAAGAACCCACACTTCGTCGGTACAGGTTCGTGTGATGGAGAAACAACAACCTCCGATCCGTATTATTTGTCCGGGACGTGTTTACCGTAACGAAGCGATTTCTTATCGTGCACACTGTTTCTTCCATCAGGTGGAAGCACTGTATATTGATAAAGATGTCTCTTTTGCTGATTTGAAACAGGCTTTACTGTTTTTTGCTAAAGAGATGTTCGGAGCTGACACCAAGATTCGTTTACGTCCTTCTTATTTCCCATTTACCGAACCTTCCGCGGAAATGGATATCTCCTGTAACCTGTGTGGCGGAAAAGGTTGTCCTTTCTGTAAATATACCGGATGGGTAGAAATCTTAGGTTGTGGAATGGTTCATCCGAATGTACTGGATAACTGTGGTATTGACAGTAAAGTATATTCCGGCTATGCACTGGGAATGGGTATTGAACGTATAACAAATTTGAAATACCAAGTGAAAGACTTACGCTTGTTCTCAGAAAACGATATTCGTTTCCTGAAGCAGTTTGAGTCTGCCAATTAAGTTGAGAACCTAAATCATTTTTACCAGCCCCGGGTCTTAACCGCCCGGGGAACACACCAAAGGAATGATGATACAGGTTTTGTTACTGATCTCAGGAGGGGCCATCGGAACGGTATTCCGTTACGGGCTTTCCGTATGGATACAACGGACGATGATGAATCCCTTTCCCTGGGGGATTCTTTCCGTAAATGTAATAGGTTCTTTTCTGATCGGATTTTTCTGGAGTTTGTCCGAAGCTTTTTCTTTTTCTTCACACACACGTCTTTTCCTTTTTACCGGATTTTTTGGTGGTTTCACAACCTTTTCTACCTTTGCCTTAGATACCATGCATTTAATGAAAATGGGAGAATATAAACTGGCCCTTTTGAATGTGCTGGCAAGTAATATTCTGGGAATCATGGGTGTATTTCTGGGATATATGATAGGTAAAAATACGGCTGGACTAATCAAATAAGTAATATGCGTAAAAAAGAAAGATATCAGGGTGTGATTGAGTGGTTCACTCAACATATGCCTGTGGCTGAAACAGAATTGCACTATAAAGACCCTTTTCAGTTATTGGTTGCCGTCATCTTATCCGCACAATGTACGGATAAACGGGTAAATATGATCACTCCACCTTTGTTTGAGGCATTTCCGACAGTAGAGGTGATGGCTGTGTCAACTCCGGAAGTGGTCTATGAATACATAAAGAGCGTCTCGTATCCGAATAATAAAGCAAGACATCTGGTGGGAATGGCCCGGATGCTTCTGTCTGAATTTGGAGGAGTGGTTCCGTCAAACGTAGAGGAACTAACCAAACTGCCGGGAGTCGGAAGGAAAACGGCTAATGTAATCGTGTCGGTTGTTTTTGATAAACCGGCTATGGCAGTGGACACGCATGTTTTTCGTGTCTCTAACCGTCTGGGACTTACCAATAATAGTAAGACTCCTTTGGAAACCGAAAAGGAACTGGTGAAAAATATTCCGGAAAATCTGCTGGCTATTGCTCATCATTGGCTAATCCTGCATGGAAGGTATGTGTGCCTCGCCAGAAAGCCTAAGTGTGAAGAGTGCGGACTGACAACCTGGTGTAAATATTTCCAGGAGACTTATGCATCCAAATAAAAAAGAGATCATCATCTGCCTTCTTGCTTTCCTGGCGTTGGGGATTGCGGCTTCTTTTTTCTATCGTACATGGAAAGAAGATAAGGGAGTTGTGTAGGTAAATGTATATGATCTGATCGCATCTGATCCGTATGCCATATTAGTGGTCAACCGCCCTGCTTTATTATCTCATATGTTGCAGGAGAAAAAGGCGTTGGATGATCTGTTCCGGAATGAGATCCCGGCTTCCTTACTGGCGTTCCTCCAACAAAATGCGGAATTGCCATCTGTTTTTTTCATTCCATCCACAGGGAAGTGTATTGTATGTCAAAGCCAATTCTTCCCGGCTATATGCCTTGGAGAAAAATCTTTTATCTTCTCTGGACCATGGATATACTCCCCGGAAGCAAAAAAATATGGAATTGATTTCTATTATTATCCGGACGTGGAGAATCGTTTTTTAGGCTACTACGAACATGAGGGGGTATGGGTGGTCAGTTACAGCCGGAAATTACTGGAAGAGGTCGCTCTTCAACAGGTGACAGGAGAGACCTCCCTCCCGAATGAACCCTATATGTTACGAAAAACCATAGATCCCAACTCTCCATTGAATATTCTTTTTAAGGTGGACCCCCTGGATCTCTATGTAAATCTGAATGACTCTACCGAGTGGCGCATTCAGGATAAATGGTTGGCGGCAGACCTGTTTTTCAATGAGGGAAATATTTGCAGTCACGGAGGATATCCTTATTATGCGGCGTTGGATACGATGTATGGAGCAATGGCCGATACCCTTTCCCAAAGGCTACGGATTTTGTTTCCTCCGTTGCAACCCGTTTTTGAAATAAACAAAGAAGAAGACCGGGTCTATTACACGGGTTGTTCTCCTTTATCCGGGCATTGATCACATGCCGGACACGCTACCTTTAATCCGTCATAAGCAAACTCAATATGATCTGGTAACTGGGTTTCTATCTCTGCATGTAACCCCATACGGTGGCTCATATGGATCAGGTAGGCTTTTCCGGGGTTAATGCGCCGGATATTGGCAAGCGCCTCGTCTAAATTTTGATGGGACATATGTACCCTGTGGTGAAGAGCATTGATTATCAGTATATCCAGACCTTTCAGTTTTACAAACTCCTCTTCCGGAATATATTTCAAGTCTGTCAGATAGGCCATGTTACCTATTCGATAGCCCAGAATGGGCAAGCAGGCATGCCGGAGCCGGACGGGAATAACCGGAACACCGGCTACTGAAAAGGATTCCATCGTAATTTTATGGATTTTTAGATTAGGAACCCCGGGATAGCGATTGGTATAGAAAACATATGGGATCCGTGTTGCTATTGCTTCTGCTACATCCTCTTCTGCAAAAATATCTATCGCTTTCTCTCGTGCAAACGGACGGAGATCGTCTAAGCCACCTACATGGTCATAATGCTCATGAGTGATCAATACTCCATCGATCTGACTGATCTGATGGGTGAGCATCTGGCTCCGGAAATCAGGTCCGCAGTCAATCAGAATATTTTTTCCCTGGGTTTTTACCAAAAGAGAAGTCCGGGTCCGGTAATCCCGTGGGTCAGAACTGGTACACACTTTACAGGAGCAACCTATTTCCGGAACTCCGGTGGAAGTTCCGGTACCAAGAAAAAGAAGTTCCATTAGCCGACATATTTAACTTCCGGGATCAGATCAATGCCAAATTGTTCGGAAACAGCGGTCCGGATACTTTCAGCAACTAATGCGATCTCATCCCCTGTTGCACCTCCTAAGTTAACGAGGACTAAGGCCTGCTTTTCATAAACTCCCACAGATCCATGACTTTTCCCCCTGAAACCACATTGCTCGATCAGCCATCCGGCAGGAACTTTGACCTTATTTTCTCCGGCAGGATAGAATGGGATTTCCGGATATTTTTCCCGGATCTTTTCGAAATACTCCTGTAAGATAACGGGGTTAGTAAAGAAACTTCCTGCGTTTCCCAGGACTTCCGGTTCTGGTAACTTTTCTTTCCGGATCCGGATCACCGCTTCCCGGATATTTGTCAGAGTAATCTCCGGATACTCATTCAGGAGGGTAGACAAATTACCATAAGAAAGAGTAAATACCGGTTTTTTACTTAAACGGAGATAGATATAAGTAATAATATGAGGATCGTTGTGTTCATTTTTGAAATAGCTGTGGCGGTAACTATATTCACACGCTTCCCGGGTGAAAACCCGTTTTTCCCGGGTGAGTTGATTATAGGTATCCACTTTCTCTATACAGTTTTTGATCTCAACTCCGTAAGCTCCGATATTTTGTATAGCTGCTGCGCCGGCCTCTCCTGGTATATAAGAAAGGTTTTCTACTCCCCCCCAACCATTTTTTACAGCGTATTCAACCACATCATCCCATTTTTCTGCAGCACCTATGCGGAGTATGACCTGAGCATCCGTTTCCTCAGAAATGGTAATTCCTTTGATGGCAGAATGAAGAATGATACCATTGAAATCATGAAGAAAAAGCAGATTACTTCCACCTCCAATATGCAGGGAATAACTTTCCTGCACGTATTCATCACTCAAAATTCTGCTTAATTCCTCTTCGGACACATATTCCATAAACCAACGGGTTTTAACCGGCAGATGGAAGGTGTTATGCTTTTCGAGGGAATAATTTTCTTCTATTCTCATACTCCGTTCTTATTTTATCCGGCAAAGATAATTAATAAAAATCAGAGATTGTTCACATATTCACGTTGGATCCGGAAGAAATTAAACCGCTGCATTTCTCCACTTTCTGTGATCATTGTGGAATACCGTTTCAGACTCTGGATCCACTCTTTCTGTACCTTACAAATGGACGGATGGATGGAATCAAAGGAGTTTATACTGTAAACCCGGATAAAACTTAATTTAAACTCTCTACTTTCCATGTAGCTGTAAGAAGCTTCAAAATTTATATTGGATAAATAGATCGATACTTTTTTACCGTTATTGTACATTCCGTTAGCGGCTATTTTTTCATCGTATCTATCAGGAAAAGAAGCTCTTCTTTCAGGTGTTTCACATCTTCGGAAGTAATAATATTCATCTTCCTGAAATAGTCGATGTCTTTAATAACGGATAAAAAAACGTGACGGTCCCAGATAAAGTAGGAATGTGGAACTTCATGAATAAACCGGGTTAGCTTTTTTGTAATTCCCTGATAAAAAATGGTATTTCAATCTCACTCAGTTCTTTGGCTGTCAACTGTTCTGTTTGATGTAACCAGCGACAGATCCGGAAGCGGGACAGATATTTATAAGGAGAATACATGCTATAAGATAATGTATTCAATATATGAATAATGTATCCCTCCGGATCATCTTTTATCTGGGAAAGATAGTTAATATACCGCATTAAGGTATTTTCATAATCCTCTATAGTATGATGAGTCTGGATCATATTAAAATTAAATAAGGCGGAATTTTCACTATAATTTCCGACTAACCGGTCCAAAGATATTTTCAGACTTTCCGCAAGGATTGCAATTTCATCAAAAGTGAAAGGAACATCTCCTCTGAGACGGCGATAAGTTGCTTCTTTTCCTATTTTCAACGTTTCCATGATGAACTTAGGAAGACTTGCTTTTTCCGGTAATTTTTCCTGAAGTGCAAGTATAAATTTTTTATTTAAATTTTTTTTCATATTGCTGACTTTTAGGTCATTAGGTGTTGGTTTGATATAAATCTATGGAAAAAAAAGGATTATGAAAGACTAATTTGGTTGATATTTTTCAATGAGTCCTCTTATATTACTATAAGTTTTTCTTGCTGTTACTTATTTTGAAAAAAAGAAGAAAGAGCGTTTTCTATTGTATGCCATAATGAAACTTTTAGGAGATAAAGGGGCAAAATAGAACAAAAAGGTAAACTAAAAAATATTAATTAAAAAGTTTGGATTTGTACTATCATGGGAATATCATTACTTTCGGCCCGCAAAATAAGATCCTTAACACAAAGATAGATATCGGGTAAAAACAGTATATATGGAAATTATCAACTTAGGAAGTACGAACACTATTTTAAATCGCTTTGTAGCGGAACTTCGGGATGTGAATATTCAGCATGACAGCATGCGTTTTCGCCGGAATATTGAGCGGATTGGTGAGATCATGGCGTATGAGATTAGTAAAGAATTTGCTTATAGCAAAAAAAATATTCCGTCCCCTTTAGGGATTGCGGAAATGTTTACACCGGATGATCAGGTGGTGATCAGTACTATTCTGAGAGCCGGACTTCCTTACCATCAGGGTTTTTTAAGTTATCTGGATCATGCGGAAAATGCATTCGTTTCGGCTTATCGCCGGTATAAAGACCGCCTGAACTTTGATATCCATATTGAGTATATTGCTTCTCCGGGATTATCGGATAAAACCTTGATCATCACAGATCCCATGTTAGCAACCGGAAGTTCTATGGAACTGGCCTATGCGGCACTGAAGACGAAAGGTATCCCTGCCCATATTCATGTCGCTTCCATCATTGCCAGTAAACAGGCTTTGGATTATATCCGCGAAACGCTGCCGGCAAACAAAACAACTGTATGGGTGGCAGCAGTCGATGAGAGCCTGGACGAACATTCCTACATTGTCCCCGGTTTAGGAGATGCGGGTGATCTTGCCTATGGAGAAAAAGAATGATCAGATAAATCTCAATAAAAAAGCGGAGTCCTCTAAAAGGCTCCGCTTTTTATATATAAGTAAATTATTTATATCAATACCCTCTGATTGCAGCAATACCAGGAAGTGTTTTTCCTTCGATTGCTTCCAGGAGAGCACCACCACCGGTAGACACATAAGAAACCTGGTCAGCAATACCAAATTTGTTTACGCAGGCTACTGAGTCACCGCCACCCACTAAAGAGAAGGCACCGTTTTTAGTTGCTTCCACAACAGCGTCACCTACTGAACGTGAACCGTGGGTGAAGTTATCAAATTCAAATACACCTGTAGGACCATTCCAAAGAATTGTTTTAGAATTTTTGATCACTTCAGCATAGATCTTTTCAGTTTCAGGACCGATATCCAGACCTTCCCAACCATCAGGAATTTCACCTACCGGTGCGAATTTTGTATTCGCGTCATTGCTGAAACTATCTGCGATCTTGGCATCTACAGCCAGTACTAAGTTTACCCCTTTTTCTTTTGCTTTTTCGATCAGTTCCAACGCTAACTGCAGTTTGTCATCTTCACAAATTGAATTACCGATCTTACCACCTTTTGCTTTGGTGAATGTGTAAGTCATACCACCTGTGATAATCAGGTTATCTACTTTATCTAACAGGTTTTCAATGATTTCAATTTTGGAAGAGACTTTAGAACCACCCATGATCGCAGTGAACGGACGGTTGATGTCGTTCATTACTTTCTGAACTGCCAATACTTCTTTTTCCATCAGGTAACCAAACATTTTGTTGTCTGCGTCAAAATATTCAGCAATCAGTGCGGTTGAAGCATGTGCACGGTGAGCAGTTCCAAAGGCATCGTTCACATAACAATCAGCATAAGAAGCTAATTTTTTTGTGAATTCTTTCTGGCTTTCTTTTACAGCTTTTTTAGCGGCTGCTTTTTCTTCGTCAGAAGCATCGGCTGCCAAACCTCTGGGTTTCCCTTCTTCTTCTGCATAAAAACGAAGATTTTCCAATAATAATGCCTGGCCTGGTTGTAAAGCCGCCGCTTTTTTAGCAGCATCTTCACCTACACAGTCGTTTGCAAACTGTACATCAACTCCTAACAGTTCAGAAACACGGCTTAAAATGTGCTCCAGAGAAAATTTAGCATCTACACCTTTCGGACGGCCTAAGTGCGAACCAATGATCGGACTGCCCCCATCTGCCAGTATTTTTTTCAAAGTCGGAAGAGCGGCACGGATACGAGTGTCGTCTGTGATGTTAAAGTTCTCATCCAATGGAACGTTGAAGTCAACTCTTACAAATGCCTTTTTGCCGGCAAAATTGAATTTGTCAATCGTTTGCATAACTTTTATAATTAGAATTGTATTAAAATATCACATTTAAAGCATTGCAAACTTACATAAAAATATTTTATTTCCGTTGTAAGTTACAATATAATTATTCGGTTAATTTGAAGCGTAAACGGAGTCTTCCTTCCTTGTAATCGTGGTTCAGTAATTTAAAATGACCGATCTCCGAAGTATTCTCTACATGATCTCCTATGCAGGCACAGGCGTCGTAGTCTCCTATATATACAATCCGTAACGTATCGCTTACATTTTCAGGTAATTTACGTAAGTCTACAATATCTCCGGCCTCTTCTTTCGGCAGGAATTTAATGGTAACAGGCAGGTGCTGATCAATCACTTCATTGATCTGTTTTTCAACGTCTGCCATTTGCTCTGCAGTGGGAGCTTCCGCTAAGCTATAATCACACTTGGATTTTTTCCGTTCGATATGTGCATTCATTGAACGCGGACAACCGAACATCCTCACCATGGTCTGGTTTAATATATGCTCTGCGGTATGCATCGGAGGATACTCCTTTTTGTTATGTTCGTTTAATGAAACCTGTTCCGGTGTATTCATGGTTATATTGTAAAGATAATTAATTCAGACGCAAAGATATTCAAATCTTGTTGAAAACAGAATGAACTTTTACATACCTTTGTCGCCTGAAACTATAAAATGAAATAGTATGTCAGTTGCACAGTCAGATAATACCAGGAAGGTGACGACTCATCGCCTGATAGAAATGAAAAAACGTGGTGAAAAAATCTCGATGCTTACCGCGTATGATTATTCGATGGCTTCTATTATTGATCAGGCAGGAATGGATGTGATCTTAGTAGGAGATTCTGCATCCAATGTAATGGCTGGAAATGTAACCACCCTACCTATGACATTAGATCAGATGATCTATCACGGACAATCCGTAACCAAGGCTGTAAAAAGAGCATTAGTAGTGGTAGATCTTCCTTTCGGAACATATCAGGGAAATTCCAAGCAGGCGCTGGCCTCTGCGATCCGTGTGATGAAAGAATCAAATGCGGAAGCGATCAAACTGGAAGGAGGATCGGAGATCCGGGAATCGATCGAACGTATTCTGTGCGCAGGTATCCCGGTGATGGGACATTTGGGATTAACTCCGCAATCTATCAATAAATTCGGAACTTATACCGTTCGTGCAAAAGAAGAGGCAGAGGCGCAAAAGTTGATCAAAGATGCCCATCTGTTAGAAGAGATTGGCTGTTTTGGCATTGTGATAGAAAAAGTTCCCGCAAAACTAGCGGGACAGATTGCTTCTGAACTGACAATTCCGATCATTGGTATCGGAGCAGGAGGATCTGTGGATGGGCAGGTACTGGTGATGCATGATATGTTAGGAATCAATAAAGGATTTTCTCCTCGTTTCCTGAGAAGATATGCTGACCTTCATACAGAGATCACGAAGGCTGTTCAGAGCTATATAGAAGATGTGAAATCCTCGGATTTTCCGAATGAAAGTGAACAGTATTAAAGAGGAACATCCTGTCATTCCCCGTTGACCAGTTCACGGGTGGAACGGAATCCGGCCTCTTTTAAAAGCATAAAAGCCTCTTCCCGGCCATCATTTACCAGATCCGGGAAGTGGCAATCAGAATTAACTATAACCGGGATCTTCATCTCATTTAGTAACGGCAAAAACTGAAGATGCGGGAACGTTTCCTTTTTCCGGGCCATATTCTTCGTATTGATCTCTACCATCAGCCCTTTCTCGGAGATCAGTTTGAGTAAATCTTTAAAGGGTCGGAGATACCAATCCGCTTCGGGGGAAAAGATCTCATACCGGCTACTGTTCATATATACTTTATCCATGTGCCCCACGATATCAATCCCTCCGGATTCTACCATGTTCATACTGGAATTAAAATACTGTGCAACCAACTTACGAACATCTCCGTCGAAGTATTTCTCTATTCCTTTCCGCATATCGGCAAATTTCCCATCAATGCAGACCATATTCTCTTCTGTCAGAACAGAAGAAACCGGCAGAAAATGAATAGAACCGATCCGGTAATCCAACGGAAGTTCACGGAAATAGGAAATGGAAGGATTATAACTCTCATCCAGATAATCAATTTCCATGCCTGTATACACTTCAATCTGCTCTTCATACTTCTCTTTTAGCCGGTTAATTTCTGTCAGGTATTCCGGTACATCTCCCGCCGACATATTCCAGAAAGTTTCGAATGGAAGAGGGGAGTGGGAAGAAAAACCATAGGCCCGAAACCCTTTGGCTATGGCAAACTTTAAAAAATCCTCCGGACCACTCCGCCCGTCGCAAAATGTACAGTGACTATGATAATTACTTAGTTGCATCGTGCTCTTTTTAGTAGTCAGGGAGTTAAGTAGACATAGAACTTATGTTCTGTTTGTCTACTCCAACTCCTTTGACTGCTTAACTCCTTATTTGATTACTTTCAACTCTTTCCCGACTTTGATGAAAGCAGCGATCGCTTTATCCAGATGTGCTGTTTCATGACCGGCAGAAAGCTGGACGCGAATGCGTGCCTGTTCTTTCGGAACCACCGGATAATAAAATCCGGTTACATAGATACCCTCTTCCTGCATACGGGCAGCGAAATCCTGTGACAGCTTGGCATCATACAGCATGACGGCACAGATGGCAGACTGAGTCGGTTTGATATCAAATCCGGCGGCCATCATTTTCTCACAGAAATAAGAAACATTCTGGATCAGTTTAGTATGTAGCTCATCACTTTCATTCAGGATACTGAACATTTCCAGACTGGCACCTACGATAGCCGGAGCCAAGGAATTAGAGAACAGATAAGGGCGGGAGCGTTGACGAAGGATGTCAATGATCTCTTTTTTCCCGGTTGTAAATCCACCCATCGCACCACCAAATGCTTTTCCTAATGTCCCGGTAAAAATATCGATCTGTCCGTAACAGTTAAATTGTTCTGCCACACCACGTCCGGTTGGGCCTACCACACCGGCGGAATGGGATTCGTCTACCATCACCAGGGCGTCATACTTTTCAGCTAATGCACAAATCCGGTCCATGGGTGCCACGTTGCCATCCATAGAGAAAACCCCATCCGTTGCAATGATGCGAAAACGTTGTGCCTGTGCTTCCTGCAAACATCTTTCCAGGTCAGCCATATCCGCGTTTGCATAGCGGTACCGTTTGGCTTTGCATAAACGTACCCCATCAATGATAGAGGCGTGATTTAAAGCGTCTGAAATGATCGCATCCTCTTCTGATAATAACGGTTCAAAAAGTCCCCCGTTCGCATCGAAGCAGGCTGCGTATAAAATCGTATCTTCTGTCTTGAAGTAGTCAGAGATGGTAGCTTCCAGTTTTTTATGAAGATCCTGTGTCCCACAGATAAATCGTACGGAAGACATCCCATATCCACGGGTGTCCAATGTCTTTTTAGCAGCGTCTATCAACCGTTGGTTGTCTGACAGCCCCAGATAGTTGTTGGCACAAAAGTTTAATACTTCCTCTCCATTGTTTACCTGAATGTCTGCTTTCTGAGGAGTCGTAATGATCCGTTCATTTTTGTAGAGTCCGGCAGCTTTGATATTGGCCAGCTCTCCGGCTAAGAAGTCCTGAAATTTTCCGTACATATCATTTTAGTTTTTTGTTAGTATTACTTTATTTAAGTATCGTTTTTATTTGTCCTACAAAGGTGATACTTTTTGGCGAATATTTTATTTCCAAAACCTAAAAACCTTATTTTTCATACAGTATCATTTCTATTTCTCCGTTTCTCCCTGTTTAGATCCTTTTAAGCGTAAACTGTTCACCACAACAGAGACCGAGCTGAAAGCCATGGCGGCACTCGCCAGCACAGGACTTAACAAAATTCCAAAAGACGGATATAATATACCTGCGGCAACCGGTATACCGATCAGGTTGTAGATGAAAGCCCAGAAAAGATTCTGATGGATTAAGCGAACGGAACTCCGGGAAATCCGGATCGCTTTGGAAAGCAGAGACAGGTCGGAGGTAATAAGCGTAACCATTGCTACATTCATCGCTGTTTCATCCCCTTTTCCCATGGCGATACTTACATCCGCACGTGCCAGCGCCTGTGAATCATAGATCCCGTCTCCAACCATAGCCACCTTTCTTCCGGCAGCCTGTAAGGCCAGAATATAATTCTCTTTTTCTTCAGGTAACAGCTGTGCCCTGAAATGGCGGATCCCAAGTTGTTTCGCAACAGTTGCAACATCCTGCTCACGGTCTCCGGATAGTATATGGATTTCAACGCCCTGCTTTTGCAGGGCAGGAATCGTGGAAAAGGAGGATCTTTTAATAGGGCCAGTGACAGCGATAATGGCCAGCAGACTTTTAGCATCTCCGTAATATACCACCCTTTTGCATTCGTTTTCCCATTTGCGGGCTCTTTTTCGGATACATTCCGGGATTTCTACTCCCGAATGCTGCGCTAATGGCAGATTACCGACCCAATAACTGACCTCACCTACCTGCATACGGACTCCCTGGCCTGGGATACTTTCAAATCCGGTAGGTTCGAATGCGGTCCCGCCGGAATCTTCCAGCCAGCGGGTAATCGCAGGGGATAAAGGATCCTCAGACTTTAATTCCGCGGTATACAAAATATCCAGATAACAGACATGCGGTTCGGTTTGCCAACAGGAATCTGTGACCGTTGGAACCCCTTCGGTCAGGATCCCGGTTTTGTCTAATATAAGTGTATCGACTCTGCAAAGGTTTTCAAGAGCAAAAGCATCTTTAATCAGAATATGATTGTCCGCCGCTTTTCCGATCCCTACCATCGTCGCAATGGGGGCTGCCAATCCCAACGCACAGGGACAGGCGATGACCAATACGGAGACAGCAGTCAGGACAGCATAGGGTAAATAGCTTTCTCCTCCAATCAACCACCAACATAAAAAGGTGATGAGGGCAAGACCTAATAATACCGGAACAAAAATGCTACTGATTTTATCTACGATCCGTTGCACCGGAGCTTTGCTTCCCTGGGCTTCCCGGATCATCCTGACCATATGGGCCAGTACCGTTTCTTTTCCTGTTTGAGTGACAGAAAGAATAAAAGTCCCTTTTTGATTGATCGTCCCGGCTAATACTTTATCTCCTTTGGTTTTCCCGGTAGGAGAGGATTCACCGCTGATCATGCTTTCATCCACAGAAGAAGAACCTTCCGTAACAATCCCGTCTACAGGAATTCTTTCGTCCGGATGAATAGGGATCAGGTCTCCTATTTGAAGCAGGGAGATCGGGACCTTCTCTTCTTTTCCCTCTTTTATCCGCAGAGCCATCCGGGGCTGTAAACCCAGAAGCCCATGGATAGCGAAAGTGGTTTCCTGTCTGGCTTTTTCCTCTATGAGTTTTCCTAATAGCACAAAAGCGATGATTATTCCGGCCGCCTCATAGTACACATGTGGAGTGATTCCCCGGTGTATCCAGAATTCGGGGTATAAAGTATTGAATAAACTAAACAGGAAAGCGATCGAGGTACTGATCGCAACCAGCGTGTCCATATTGGGTTGTCTCCGGAAAAGGTTCCGGAAACCGTTTATGTAAAAGGAACGTCCGGAAAGGAGGATGACCCCTATGGTCAGTAACATCATAGTCCAGTTCACATAAGAAGCCGACTGGAAAAATGTACCCAACAGAATAAGAGGAAAGCATAAAATCCATGCGCCGATGGTCTTTCGTTTAAGAGAAGGATCGTGTTGGTTACTTTCTTCGTCCGGTATACCATCTGAACTTTCTTCATCTAATAGCAGGTCATATCCGGCGTTCCGGACGGCCTGTTGTATCTTTGGAAGTGAAACGGCGTCCCGGTAAAAGGAAACGTTTAAAGACTGGGTCGCAAAATGGACAGCCGCACACTGGATTCCCGGCAGTGACTTTACTGTATTTTCCACATGATGAGCGCAGATGGCACATCCCATATCTAACACAGGTAAAACTTTTGTGACTAAAGTATCTGCCTTTTTCATGCTGTGATCTTAACGGATATAGTTTAAATAAAACAATTCTTGGGATAAATTTGTTTTTATCGGTTAAGTTGACTGATAAAGGCATATGTAGACGGGTACAATCTCCGTAGGCCGCAAAGATAAATAATTCAGTACGTTTTTATACCTTTGCAGTTCAAAAATATAAAACACGTGGAGGAGTTTTTAAGTCAACTGAATGAAAGTCAACGGGAAGCGGTTACCTATTGTGACGGACCCGAGCTGGTGATTGCCGGGGCAGGTTCCGGTAAAACCCGGGTACTTACCTATAAGATCGCTTATCTGCTGGAAATGGGACTGGCTCCTTACAGTATTCTGGCGCTAACATTTACTAACAAGGCAGCCCGTGAGATGAAAGAACGGATTGCTGCCGTAGCAGGCGCCGATAAATCCCGCCGTTTATGGATGGGGACCTTTCACTCTATTTTTTCCCGTATCCTGCGGAATGAAGCGGAACATATTGGCTATACTTCCAACTTTACGATCTATGATTCGTCTGATTCCAAAAATCTGATCAAAGCAATTATTAAAGAAATGCAACTGGATGAAAAAACATATCGTCCGGGAATGGTGCAAAGCCGCATTTCAAATGCTAAAAATGCGCTGGTCACAGCGACTGCCTATGATCAGAATAAAGAACTGATCGAGCATGACCAGCATGCGAAAGTCCCTTTGATCCGTGAAATCTATAAACGGTACCAGAACCGTTGTTTGCAGGCAGGAGCGATGGATTTCGATGATCTGTTACTTCAAACCAATATTTTGTTTCGGGATCATCCGGAAGTACTGGAAAAATACAGTACATTTTTCCGGTATATTCTGGTAGATGAGTATCAGGACACCAACTTTGCCCAGCACCTGATCGTACAGCGGTTAGCAGAAAAACATGGACGCATTTGTGTAGTTGGAGATGATGCCCAAAGTATCTACTCTTTCCGGGGAGCTAATATTGACAATATCCTTCAGTTCAAAAACATATATCCCAATTGCCGGATCTTCAAGCTGGAGCGTAACTATCGTTCTACGCAAAATATAGTGAACGCGGCAAATAGTCTGATCCATAAAAATAAGGAACAGATCCAAAAGACCGTATATTCCGAGAATGAAGAAGGAAGTAAAGTGCTTCTTTCCGCCAGTTACTCTGACTATGAAGAGGGGTATGCAGTGGCTTCCCGTATCAATGAAATGCGGATGGGGAACCAGCATTACACTTTTTCGGATTTTGCGATTTTATATCGTACCAACGCCCAATCCCGTATTTTAGAGGAAGCGCTTCGTAAACGGAACATTCCTTATCGGATTTATGGCGGCCTCTCGTTCTATCAACGGAAAGAGATTAAAGATGTGATCTCTTATTTACGTCTGATTATCAATCCGGATGATGAAGAAGCGCTGAAAAGAGTTATTAATTATCCGACTCGTGGAATTGGAGATACTACACTGAAAAAGATCATTGCTGCCGCATCAGAAAATAATATCAGTCTCTGGAAAGTGTTGGAAGATCCGGTGGGTAACCATCTTCCGATCAATAGTGGGACTGCTAAGAAACTACAGGCTTTTCGTGAAATGATCCTTTCCTTTATCGAAAAGAACAAAACGTTGCCGGTGGAAGAGATGGCCACTTTAGTGGTGAAAGAGAGTGGAATTGTGAAGGAACTCTTTCAGGACCGTTCCATAGAAGGGATCAGTAAACAGGAAAACCTGCAGGAGTTGTTAAGAGGGATCAGCGAATTCAGTGAGATCCGCCGGGAAGAAGGAGATGAACATGTCACACTCGCTGACTTTTTATCAGAAGTATCTTTGCTGACGGACCAGGATAATGATAAAGATGAAAAGGCCAATAAGGTTACCCTGATGACCATTCATGCCGCTAAAGGATTGGAGTTTAAAAATGTATTTGTAGTGGGACTGGAAGAAGACCTGTTCCCTTCCCAAATGTCTAAAGATAATCCGCGTGCGATAGAAGAGGAGAGAAGATTATTTTATGTTGCGATCACCCGTGCAGAGGAAAACTGTATGTTGACCTACGCCAAAAGCCGTTTCCGGAATGGACAAAGCAATATGTGTTCTCCCAGTCGCTTTCTGAGAGATATTGATCCCCGGTTCCTTTCTTCAGACACACCGGCGGATACGTTTGACGTGGCACGGCAATCTCTTCGCCGTCCGGCATTTACCTCACCGATGCAACAACCGAAAGCAAAAATAGATGTTTCCACCGCTCCGGTAGAACAGGCCAGAGGACGTAGATCAAAAGAATTAACCAGACTGGAACAGGCTGTACACACTGCTTCCCCTTCAGCAGGCAGTGATCTGTCCGGCTTACAGGTGGGCGCGATTGTCCAACACGACCGTTTCGGCAAGGGGGAAGTGACTGCCATAGAAGGAAGTGGAAATAATGTAAAAGCCACCGTCTCATTCACCCATTTCGGACAAAAACAATTATTACTAAAATTTGCCCGCCTTACCATTTTGGAATAACATCATCGGAGGATCTCCTCCTATATTCCTCCCGTATCTATTCAGTTCTATGGCCGGAAAGTCAAAAAACCGGGCTTACCGGGTATTCTTTTCTACCAACGTTTTTTTGCGTTTTTTCCGTCACCGTCACTTTTTTCTTTGTAAATAACTTATTATTAGTTTAATAACACTCAAAAAAACCGGTGACGGAGTGAGTGACGGAAAAATCTCCGTCACTTTTCCGTCACTTTCGTTGATGCTCCTGAAGATCCGGAAACAGTAAGCGCATGATTAAGAGCGGGTATCCTTCTGTGGATCGCTAACTATCCGCCTGATTCCGATCTGTTAGGTTGAACCTCAGGGGGTACAAGGTTAAAGGTCCTGATGTTCAACCCTGAACATCAGGACCTTCAGGGTTGAACATCAGGACCTTCAACCTAAGAGGATGGCATAAAACAGCCAGGAAGTCATACACTTCCGGATAAGGAATGATAGGATAAATGTTACTATTCCGATAGCATACCAATAATATCCTACTAATTTCTATTCCAAATCTTCCGGTTACGACTGGATGGGACCTCTTTAAGCAGGGAGCGGATACCGCAAAAAAACATTATCAATTCAGGGGAGTGAAAGTATATCCTCCGGAAGGAGAGGCTTTCACATATCCGCTACCCGGGTAAGCCACATGCATGCCTGCTACCGGAATATTTTTCTCTGCTACATATTGAAGGACCTTCTGGCGTGACTCAATCGCTGCTTTAGGATCTACATCATAGGTGACGGCCACTTCCGGATGTGGCATCTGAATCGCCATCGCATGGGTCAGATCCCCCCAGATCATTAGCTGTTGATCTCCGGATTTTACGAGAAACATGGTATGTCCCGGTGTATGTCCGTAAGCTGCAATCCCCTGAAAACCTTCAAATAAATTATCTGTTTCCCGGTCCACCATAGCAGGCTGGAACAGGTGAAGTTTATCTTTATAGGCCGCGATCACTTTTTTCTGTGAGGTTTCTCCCTCCTGGTCATTCCAGTAGTCATATTCCGGCTGTGCGATATATACTTCGGCATGGGGGAAAGCGGGCACATCATTTTGTAACATGCCTCCGATATGGTCTCCATGCATATGAGTGATAAGTACAACATCGATCTGCTCCGGGGCGACTCCGACAGAGGCCATATTTTTGAATAACTCCCGGCCAAATCCAGTATCTACCAGAATATTTTTAGTACCGGTCTGTACTAAAAAAGCGTTGACCGCATTCGGAAAAGAGCCGTTATCCGTATACTTTTCAAGCATTTCCGGAGTGGCCCCTATCAGGATATCCGGTTTCCCCTGACCCTGGTTTTCAGACAACAGGTGAACTTTGTACGTTCCGATATCATACGTATAGACGAGCTTATTTTCCTGTGCAAATAAGCCGGAAACCAGCAGGAAGCTTCCTGCGAGAAGTGTAAATAGTTTTCCCATATTTTTCTTTTTTTAATTAATAAAATTAGACATTTATTTTTTCTTAAAGTTTAACCTATCCATTTTTATTCATGGATTTTTACTCATCGTTCCGGCCGGGTTACTCCTTTATTTTTTCAGTTGTGGAGATAGTTCATCTTTGACCCAGATATAGTCCGGTTCTATTTGTAATATCTTTTCATAGGTTTTCCGGGCTGCCTCCTGTTTCCCAAGAGACTTATATTGCTGGGCCAGCGTGGTTAATAAATTTAAATACTGCCAGTTATTTTCTGTTTCCCGGTTTTCTTCCAGTAAAGAGATCGCTTTTTCATAATACCGGATGGCCTCCTTTTTATTTCCACCAAACATTCCCGGAGAATAAAAAAGCAGGTTTGCTTTGTCCGTGATGGCCTGTATATTGGTCGAATCTGACTCATAGGCCTGGTTGATATGCCGTATGCATTCCGGCCCGAGAATCATGGTTGTTAATTTATTGATGGCCATCTTATAGGCAATAAAAGAACCTTTGTAGGCGTAAGCAGTTACGTTCCGGGGTTCTATCTCCAATATCGTTTTGGTGAGTTGACTTCCCTTTTCGATCATCTCTTTTGCCTTTTTTTCTCTTTGACACCAATCAGATAACCGGTATATCCATAATAATAACTAAGGAGTTCCAACTTTTCGCTGACAGAAGACAGCTCTTCTTTTTCCATCTCTTTGATGATGTAATCCCATGTGTCCATATCTCCTTTAAGGTATGCCTGATAAATTTGTTGGCGATAGGAAGTCTCCGGACAAGTGTGGACAGGAGATAAAAATAAAAGAAGCACAATCAGGATGTAGGAAATATATTCCGGTCTTTCCATGTTAGTTTTTTTGTTTGTGATGAATGGTTGCATACAGTAGAATAACCCAGAAAGAGAACTGTTGCGGTATACTAAATAGTATGTTTTGCAGGACAGATTGATGGCTGGCTAATGAAAAGAAGATCCGGATCAGTAAAATGATCCCAAGGTATACCATCCCGACCGTTTTTCCGTGGCTATGGAAAATAACAAAAGGGGCTATGGTGGTCAGGCTCGCAAACATATAGGCCGCTATTTTACTATTCCCGAAAAAGGCAAAGATATTTTTGGAGAAGCCCCGGATCGCCTCTTTCCAGCTTCCATACATATGGCAGCAGATATGTGGGTCACCCAATAGAGTCGCGGTTTTTAGTTGCCGGGATTTATAGTATTGCATGATCCTGATATCCTCTACCGGATTCATCCGGAATTTTTGATGGGGAAGATGCCGGCGGTACGTTTTTGCATCAAATAACATACATTGTCCGTTGGCCGCGGCCAGCGAAGGAATGTGCGTAGCCGGGATCAAAGGCAGAGGTAACAGACTTAATAAGATCCAGTTCATCAGTGGGATGGTAAAACGGCTTCCGGTAGAAGGAAAGAGCTGTTGTGGAAAAACAGAAAGTAAAGAAAGGGATTTTGTCTCCAGATAGCACAGGATCTTTTCAATGACCGGATCACTGATCCTGACATCCGCATCCAGAAACAGGATCTTTTCTCCTTGTGCTGCAAGCGCTAATTGATGGCAGGCATAGTTTTTACCTAACCAACCTTTTTCCGGTTCCTTCCCTTCTATCAGGCGAACCCTGGCAAATTCTTTAACGATCTCTACTGTCCGGTCTGCAGAGTTATCATCATATACGATGATCTCGTGGACAGGATAGTTTATCCGGATCAGATCCGATAATAAATCCCTTATGTTTTCCTCTTCATTACGGGCCGGTATCAGGATGGATAGTGAAGGCGATGTTTTACATACTACCGGTTTCCAACTCTGTTTGTTAAAGATCCAGTTGATACATGCTACTATCAGCCGTATCACACCAAAAACAAATATGAACTGACCTATTATCTGCATATATTTTCCTGTTGTTTTTTGCAGTGGTGAAAAAAGCGGTTAAACGCTATTTCAATCTCCGGAAGTGCACGGGTTCTATGGTCATAAGCGCTGGTATATACAAACAGATCCGGTTTCCGGTTGGAAAAGAAATCGATCAGATTGATATTGAATATCATCTGAAAGGGATGAGAGGTATGCTTCAGAATATAATCCAATCCTTTCTCAAAATGGATGGATGGGCTGTTCAGGCTCTCTATTCTTCCCTGTGGAAACAGAAGGAGCAGATTGCTGTTATCCTGAAGAAGTTCCGTACAATAATTCAGGCTGTTTAGGATTCCGCGGGAATTTTTTTGAATGGAAAAAGCCCCGCAACCATTTAGTATAGGATATTTCCTTAACTGTTCTTCGAGCATCATCACATGGAATCTGCGATGATAATATTGACGGTTCAGCCGGTGCTGAATAAATCCATCCCACCAGCAAAAATGGTTGGATAGAAGTAATACCGGCATATCAGCCTCTACAGGAGGGATATGAAACCTGACAGAACGGAATACCTGTTCCAGTTTATAGCCGGAATAGAGCCTGGCGACCAGCTCGCCTGCGAATGTGTGGCGTGCTTCTATCATCTTAGAAATAACAGGCTATAAGAACTGATAAGTATAAAAAAGAGGAACTGGATCACAAAGAGAGAACGGGCCGGAAAGTTTCCGGTAGGGATTTTCCATATTTCGAAGCCTGTGTGGTATAAAAGAGCCATGAGAAACCAAGCCAGGAAATTGCTGAAAGGAGGATATCCGGAAGGGAAATACCACATGTCCATATAAGGCGCGGCCATTTCCATGGTCATATCATAGAAAAGCATCAGTAAAGCCCCGTAGAAGATTCGTAAAAGAGGTTTTGTTGTGATTTGCCGGGCCATATCATGAGAAGCATAGGTAAGGAACAACCAGTTGATCCCAATAATTAAAGGAGTCCCTTTCCATTGGATCCCTAATCCGGACTCATATTGATAGATACCGAATACCTTCCCGGTCTGTATGCCGGTCAGTTCCAGAAAAAAGAGGAAATAATAATAAAAAGGAACCAGAGGATCGTGGCTCTATTCCAGTTCCGGTGACAGTAGAAGACCATCCCGAAAACGAGGACTAATGACAAAGCAGTGATGGAAATGAAGAAGTCGCGGGTGAAAGGAATGGCAAATAAAAAGAATCCGATCAGGTAAAAATAAATAAGACTGACCGGGAGTTTTTTTCCGTAGGTAGATGTAACCACTTTTTAGACATGTTCCTGTTCTATTTCCTGTTCTACAATTTTTGCGCTGGCGAGACATAAAGGGATGCCTCCTCCCGGATGTACACTCCCCCCTACGAAATAGAGATCTGAGATCTCTTTCAGTGAGTTCGGATGCCGCAGAAAAGCTGAAAATATAGAATTCGAAGAGGATCCATATAACGCACCATGTAAGCTGTTGGTATTTTTCTGAATGGTTAACGGAGAAGCTACCTGTTCCGCTTCGATATATTTTTCTATATCTGTTTGTAACATACGGTTTATTTTAGCGATCAAATGACCACGCATCTCCTTTATCAGTTTCTCCCAATCCTGATCCTGGTTTGCCGGAACATTGATCATGACAAACCAATTTTCACATCCGGCCGGGGCATCCTCCGGAATCATTCTGGAACTGATGAAAATATAGATCGTAGGATCTTTGGTAATTTCTTTTTCTTTGAAGATCTTCCGGAACTCGTTGGCATAATCACCGGAAAAAAGAATATTATGAAGGTCTAATTGAGGAAATTCTTTCCGGATGCCCCAGTAAAAAATAAGCGCGGAAGAAGAAAGAGACGCTTTTCTCAACCGGCTCTTCAGAGGGTGATCCTTCAGTAAATGAGTGGAAACATACCCGGCATCTGCGTCTGAAATAATTTTGTCAAAAGGTATGGTTTGTTTGGATGTCCGGACGGCTATCGCTTTTTTATCCTTGATAAGGATCTCCCGGATAGTCGTATTCCATCTGAATTGCACCCCTTGTTTAATCGCTAATTCATAGAGACTATCCACAATATGATACATCCCCTTCTCCGGGAAAAAAGCGCCTATATTATTTTCCAGATGAGCGATCATATTCAATGTGGCCGGGGCCTGATAAGGGTTGGATCCGTTATAAGTGGCATACCGGTCAAATAGCTGTACGATATGGGGATCCTGAAAACTACTTTTATTGGCCTGGTGCATGGTCCGGAAAAAGTCTAATTTATAAAGCTTACCGGCAATCCGTTTGTAAGGAGGCGTATTGAAATTAGAAAGTTTATGGAAATCACTGAACAGAAAAACCGGAGCGCTGAGCTCGTAGATCTCTTTGGATTGCGCCAGTCTGCGAAATACATGTTCCGGACGTTCTTTCGTTTTTTCCAGTAACTCCTGTTCCAGCCGGGTCGGATCATGATAAAAATTGAAAACAGTCCCATCCGGATAAAAATATTTGCAGTTGTTGTCCACCTGTTTGTAAGATAGGTATTCCCCTGTCGTTTCTTTACAAAGACGAAATAACTCTTCTACTAATTCCGGCAAAGTAAACAAGGAAGGACCCGTATCGAAACGATATCCATGGATACGCAACTGGGATACTTTTCCTCCCGGATGGCTGTTTTTTTCAAACACGGTCACCTGGTGTCCTTTGGCAGCCAGCCGGATGGCTATCGCCAGTCCTCCTATACCGGCACCTATAATACCTACTTGCATGATCTGTCTTCTTTTTTAGAGCCGGAGAGATACTGTAAATATTCTTTCAGAATGATCTTAAACCATTCCGTATATTTTTCCGGGTGGCGCTGAACATCTCTCTTCAGATCCTCCATGGATATGTATTGATACTGATGAACCTCCCGGGGATTGATTTTAGGAGTCTCGTCTGTATATCCGATAAACACATGGTCAATTTCATGTTCTGTCAGGGAATGGTCTAAGGAGGCCCGGTACTCAAATTTGAAAAGGTATTGAAGGCTTACATCAATTCCCATCTCCTCATTTAAACGTCTTTGGGCACTCTCTTTTATTCTTTCATGAGGTTTGGGATGGCTACAACAGGTATTGGTCCATAAACTACCCGAGTGATATTTATCAAACGCTCTCTGTTGCAGTAATAATTCCCCTTTTGAGTTGAATATAAATACTGAAAAGGCACGGTGGCACAATCCTTTTTTGTGAGCTTCCATTTTAGGCATGGTTCCTGTACGTATATCTTTTTTATTTACCAGAATGACCATATTTATATGATTTTAGTAGTGAGATAGGCTTTTCCAAACAGATACATCTTTTCTTTATTGGTAATCCGGATCCGTTTTTGCATCAGCTCCCCGGCAGGAGTCTCCTCAATTCGTTTTGCCAGCGACAGATAATACAGATAAGCTGTGTATACGCCCAACCGGGCACAATCCGGTAATTGCCGGATCCCACACAAAGCCACTTCATAGTCTTCATAAATACCATTCAGGATCTCTTTTTTGTTTGTCTCATTCAGGGTTTCTGTCTGCAGGACCGGGAAATAGGCTCTTTGCAGATGAAGGGTGTCATGATTCAGATCCCGTAAAAAATTGACTTTCTGAAAAGTCGCTCCTAATCGCCGGGCCGGCATCTCTAATTTCGTGTATTCCTTTTTATCACCTGAAACAAATACAGTCAGACACATCAATCCTACCACTTCTGCGGAACCATAGATATACGTATCGATCTCTTTTTCTCCAAAAGACTGAGGTTTGAGATCCTCCTTCATACTCTTTAAAAACGCCTGTATCAGATGGTCTTCTATCTGATACGTATGTACGGTCCGGCAGAAAGCATTGATGATCGGGTTGAGGCTGATTCCCCGTTGCAACGCCTGATAATATTCATCTTCCAATTGTTCGAGGAGCTGTTCTTTATCGTAGTCATGGAAACTATCCACTATTTCATCCGCCAGACGGACAAATCCGTAAATGCTATAGATCGCGTTCCGGATAGAGGGATGCAGGCATCTGACCCCGATAGAAAAGGAAGTGCTATAGGTCTTTGTGATTAAACGGCTGGTATCGAATGAAACATGATGAAATATTTTATCCATTGTATCCTTTTGTTTATATATTGATTCATGATAGGTTATGCTCTTTGTCGTAAATAAGAAATGGCCTCTTTCGCTGCGATTTTTCCGGAAATAAGAGCCGGGGGAACTCCCGGGCCCGGAACCGTTAATTGTCCGGTATAGAACAGGTTCTTTAATTTTCTATTGTATATTTTGGGTTTGAAAAATGCGGTTTGGAATAAGGTATTGGCTAATCCGTATGCATTTCCTTTATAAGCATGGTAATCCCGTTGGAAATCACTCACAGAATAGGAATGATGGAACAGGATATGATCCGTGAGAGATTGTCCTGTCAGTTCTTCCATACGTTCTATGACCTGTTTGAAATAATGTTCACGTAAAGCAGGCGTATCCGCCAGTCCGGCCGCAACAGGTAGTAATATGATAGCCGCTTCTTTTCCGTCGGGAGCCAGTGCCGGATCCGTTTTTGTAGGGAAGCTGGCATAAAAGAGCGGTTTCTCCGGCCAGTCCGGTTGATCATAGATCGCTTTCGCATGCCGGTCGAAATCCGTATCAAAGAAAAGAGTATGGTGGGAGACATTTTTCACTTGCTTATTAAATCCGATATAATAGAGCAAAGCGGATGGAGCAAATGTCTTTTTATTCCAGTATGTTTCCTTGTAGTTCCGGACAGAAGCCTCTAACAAAGATTCTGTATGTTGATAATCTGCTCCGGAGATCACGACATCTGCCGGATGAAAAATGTCTTTGATCAGCACGCCGGTCACCTGTTGATTCTGTGTGACGATCTTATCCACAGGAGAGTTGGGATATATTTTCACTCCCAGGCTTTCCGCGACAGTTTGCATACTTTTTATCAGCATAAACATCCCTCCTTTAATATGCCAGGTTCCTAACTCCATATCCGCATAGTTCATAAAGCGATAAAAAGAGGGTATTTCGGAGGGTTTGGCCCCCAGGAAAAGAACGGGGAATTCAAGGATTTGTCTTAACCGGGGATCCTGAATATTCTTTCTGACCGTATGATGTAAGCTATAAATAAATTGAGGGCTCCGGAAAATGGTTTCCGGCATCACTAACTCCCTTAACGATTTGCCGGGTTTATGCACTACTTTGTTAATGGCGACATCATAATTATAGGCTGCCTGTTTTAAAAAGCGATGAAGAAATGATCCGCTTCCTTTCTCGATCTTTTCGAAGAGTTGCACGATCTCCTCTCTGTTGGAGGATAAGGATAGCTGGTTCTGTTTTCCAAAATAGATCTCATATCCGGGATTCAGCCGGATCAACTCATATAAATCCGCAGGGGTCTTATCAAAGTCTGCAAAAAACGCTCAAATATATCCGGCATCCAGTAAAAAGTCGGACCCATGTCAAACGTGAATCCCTGCCTTTTGAACTGCCGGGCTCTTCCCCCTAATGTGTTATTCTTTTCATATACAGTTACCTTATATCCCTCTTTCGCCATATAACAGGCAGCAGAAAGACTGGAAAATCCCGATCCTATGATAATGATTTTTTTCAACGATTAAATGTCTTTTTTATACAGTAGTGGCTAAAATCTATAACTCTTTACTAAAAACACCTGATTTACAGGAAAGGTTTATAGCAGACAGAGATAAATATAAAAATAGAATAAGCAGTAAAGTCATTCAAACCTTTTCTGTATCAAAGCATATAATTAGAGCATACTCATATCTATAAATATTTATAAAACAGGGTGTATTCTGGAAATATTTACTTTTATTTGGATGGAAAATAACTTGATTAGAGAGTATGAAAGGAATTTTGCTGAATGCAGGTATTTTGATTTTTTGTATTTCACTTTTCTCTCATTGTGTAGGGAAACATAGGGAGGAGGTTAAACCTATTCAGGTAGATTTTGTACAGATAACGCTGGATAAATGTAAAGATATTTCAGAGGAGACTCCAGTTCAAACTACTCTATCTACTTACGAACAAACAGAAGAAAATGTAAATAAATTGATGGATTCATTTTCAAAGAATGAATTCCGGATAGAATACCCTCCTTATTATGGAGGTATGTATCTAAATGATGACTATCAACTTGTCATCTTGATAAATGGAGATCCGGATATTTATAAAGAAGAACTGGTAAAAAGAATAGAGAATGATAGATTTATACTTCGTGCCTGTGATTATTCTTATATTTATTTGGAAAATGTTCTGCAAAGTATCCATGAGATTCTTTTAGGTTCTGAAAATAAAAATCTTATGAATCAACTAAGAATAGCTAAGATGGGTATAGATGAGAAAAAAATCGCATAATAGTGGGACTTAGGAACTACTCACTACAATCCATAGAAGAATTTCAAAAATAATAATAAATTCTCCTGTTATCCTATTTGAATCATACAATTACGATATAGAACTACATTAAACAATCCCATGACTTTTGATAGATCTTCCGGTCATAAAACCATACAAATCCTGGAGTTGCAGGAGCAGTTTGATTTCCATGTCAGCAGCCATGAAAAAAGATTTGTTAGAATCGGTTTGAAAATAACTTTTTATTTATTTTAACTAAAGGGCTATTTTGTTGATTATTATTGTTATATTGCAGAATTGAGAGATAAGTGTATTTGTTTTAAGTGTTTGGGGTGACTCCTTTTAGCTTGTGAAGAATCTGTTTGTGGTATAAAACTAATGAATGTAACAATGATAGAACTGAAAAATTATGTAAACATTTTTGTTTTAGGAATGGTTTTCCTTGTAGGAATAAGCTGTTCCGAGAACGAGAAATTTATGGAAGAAATAATAACAACTTCCATAACGGATGATTTAGAACCGGATACGTCAGAGACCATTCTAACAAAATCAGAAGCAGTTGCCCTTGCTGTACAAAAAAAGGGAACTTATAAAATCTCAGAGAATGAAGCTATCCAAAATTTGAACCATTTTTCAAATTTTGATTCTAACGGAAAAGGAAGAAACATACGTCTTACCCATATCGCCTTGAAGAAAAATCCAAAAACAGGAAAGGAGATGTATTACGAAGTTACTTTTGAATCAGAAAAAGGTACTGGATTTTCTATATTGTCGGCTGATGAAAGAGTAGATGAGTTACTTTGCTATTCCGAAACCGGATCTATTTCAGATACCACTTTCAATCAAAGTTTGAAGTTTTGTCTTGAATTATTAGATTTGTATGTAGAGCAGGAAATAAGCAAGGAGTTGGATATTGAAGCTTTGACTTTATCTGCAAGAAAGAAGTTTATAGCTTCGGAAGATCTGACAGATCCAACTAATATACAAACGAAAGCTATTCCACCATTCAATCCGGATGATCCAAATAGCCCTTGGTATCCAGGTCGATCGGAAAAGAAGGAGTCTGTTTCGGAAAGGTTGAAGTTTGTTCCAGGTGGCTGGCATCAGGGTTCACCATTTAATGACTATTTACCTTATATTTCGGGAACCACTACACGGGCTCATACAGGTTGTGGCATAATTGCAGTAGCTCAAATTTTATCTTATCATAAAAAACCGTTTAGAAACTATATTACAACAGCTATGTGGCCATCTATGATAGCTAATCCTGATGGATCTGCTCCATTAAAAAATCTTATACTGGATATTTTTAATGACATGCATACTAAATATGATGCAACAGGAACAACTACTACTATAAGTAAAGCAAGAGATTTCCTGAGTAACAATGGTTTTAATGTAGGGTCAGCTGTTAGCTATAGCTTTGATAAAGCTTGGGATGCTCTTAATTATGGACCGACTTACATACGAGGAACTCGAACAACGGCAACAGGTGGGACAGCAGGACATGCATGGGTATTAGATGGGATACGAACAACAACTACTCAATTGACTGAAATTTACTATTGTGATTACAATGGTAGGATTATTGAACATAACGCAGGGACAACTACCTATACTACCAGAATGGTAAATTATGATTGGGGGGTTACTGTTTCCAGTGACAATAAGTGGTTTAATAGTGGTATTTTTGAAAGACCTTCAAATGGGTACAACTATAATCGTAGTGTTGAATTAATCAGTTATATTCGTTAATTAAAATTGTTTGTTATGAATAAAATAAGCATTTTAGGATTTATAGGTTTACTTTTTGTTTCTTGTAGTAGCGAAAGTGATCCGACAAAGCCAGGAAATAATACTGGAGATTTTGATGATATAGGGATTAAAGTCGTGTTAGTTGATGAAGCATTACAAGATCAATTAAATCCAGAATCTCCGGCTTATATCGGGCAATCTAGTGTTGATAGGATTGAAATTCTATATCCATACAATCAACAAAAGCTTACACTTTTACAGTTATGGCCTTCTTTGACACACGGAAATGCCATTTTCCCGGAAGATTTTAAGACGGTACGACCTCCTTACCGGGAAACGGAACATTATGGAAGTATTAATGAAAATACTTTTGGATACTATTACCTGGATACAAGTCCTCTCCCTGTTCTCGCAGAGAATGATATTACGTATGTTTATATTAGATATGCGGAGGATAATGAGGATGAGATCAAAGTTCAACTTTTTAGAAATGAGGAAGGAACTATAACTCTCATGCGTAAAATTTGGATTAATGGTGAACTTGTGTATGCGTTGTCTGAAAACATGGTTTTATTTTATCAGGAGATGTTGCCGGACTCTATAGATGTGACTATTGATCCGGATGCTTTCAAGGACTATTATAACCCGAAATATTACCCTTGGCTGGAACCTGTTTTAGATGATGATGGGAATCAAATCGGCACCCACGTCCGTCCTCAGTCTGGTAGTGATGCAATAGTAATTACGAAATAATAGAGTTAAATTCATAGAAACAGAAAAGCCCTGTCACTAACAATGACAGGGCTTTCTGATATATAATAAGATTCAATTCTTATTTCATTGCTTCTTCGATTGCAACCGCAATCGCAACAGTAGCACCTACCATTGGGTTGTTACCCATGCCTAAGAATCCCATCATTTCTACGTGAGCAGGAACGGATGAAGATCCGGCGAACTGAGCGTCACCGTGCATACGGCCCATGGTGTCGGTCATACCGTAAGAAGCAGGACCTGCAGCCATGTTGTCCGGGTGAAGCGTACGACCTGTACCACCACCTGAAGCTACAGAGAAATAGTTACGGCCATTTTCCAGACATTCTTTTTTGTATGTTCCGGCAACCGGGTGCTGGAAACGGGTTGGGTTAGTAGAGTTACCTGTGATAGATACGTCTACACCTTCCGAACGCATCACAGCCACACCTTCGCGAACGTCATCACAACCGTAGCATCTTACTTTCGCACGAAGACCATCTGAATAAGGATATTCTTTTACGATATTCAATTCACCGGTTGCATAGTCAAACTGAGTCTGAACATACGTAAATCCGTTGATACGTGAAATGATCATCGCAGCGTCTTTTCCTAAACCATTCAGGATCACGCGAAGAGGCTCTTTACGTACCTTGTTTGCTTTTTCAGCGATTTTGATCGCACCTTCAGCAGCAGCAAAAGATTCGTGACCTGCTAAGAAGGCGAAACATTTGGTTTCTTCACGAAGCAGACGGGCACCTAAGTTTCCGTGTCCGATACCAACTAAACGGTCATCAGCAACAGAACCTTTGATACAGAATGCCTGCAGACCGATACCGATTGCTTCGGCAGCGTAAGCAGCTACAGTTCAACCTTTTTTGCTCGAGAGAGCAG
>JAJQEE010000109.1 GCA_021201865.1 Tannerellaceae bacterium
CCTTGTCAAGGTTTCACTTCTCCACTTTTCCGTATGCAACCCCCTGCGGGGTTGTTCTAAGAGGGGCTTTTCCCCAGGGAATCGCCTTTGGCTCATCCCAGGGCTATTGATGGATCCCCAACGGGGATCATTTACCCTGAATAGCAGGAAGAGTGCTTTTCAGGTCATTCGTCCCCTGCTTTTTCAAATCTTGTCAGATAATAAACCTTTTGTGAGAGATTTTCAACCTGTCTTATTGAACCATTTCTTAACATTGCGACCTGTTTCAAAGGGCCCGGAAACCCGGTGTAAAGAAAATAAGCGGGATTGTGTTAACCTGATATTATATATTTAAATCTACTATCATGACTGGAAAGAAAAAAATCATCGGATTATTTATCTGTTTAGCCGTATGCCTCCAAATGCAGGCGGTTAATCTGGAATCGATTTATACCCAGCGGCCGGATGATCCGGAAGCATTCTATTTTATACCTGAAAATTATCCCATCACAGCCGATGGAAAAACGGATGTTTCGGATATCCTTCAGGAAGCGATCAATCAACTGAAACGGGAGAAAAATTTCGGTATCCTTTTCATACCGGAAGGAAAATATAAGATCAGTAAAACGATTTATATACCTACCGCCATCCGTCTGATCGGATATGGGAAAAAGAGACCGGAGATCATACTGGCAAAAACGCTCCCGGCTTTCAGCAGGAAGTTCCCGGTGATAAAGGAAAAGCCAGTTATATGTTCTGGTTTACCCATAGTGTGGTGCAACCGGGAGGGCCGGTGTGTGATGCCGGACCGAGCACTTTCTACAGTGCTATGTCAAACATCAACCTGCGTATAGAGGACGGGAATCCCTATGCCGTAGGTCTGCGTACACACTACGCCCAGCACAGTTTTGTCAGCCATATGGCTATTTATATAGGAAAAGGAAAAGCCGGGCTGTTTGATGTGGGAAATGAAATGGAGAATATGGCTTTCTACGGAGGAGACTATGGTATATATACCACCAAAGCCTCTCCGGGATGGCAGGTGATGATGGTAGATGCTTATTTTGAAGGTCAACGGGTAGCGGCACTCCGTTGCCAGGAATCGGGATTAGCCATGGTGAACCTGCAGGTGAAGAATGTTCCTACCGTGTTTGATATTGAGCCGGATTACGCAGACCGCCTGTTTGTAGAGAACAGCCGTTTTGAGAATGTAAGTGGTCCTGCTATCATCATTAGTAATGAAAATAACAGTAACAACCAGATTACCTTCCGGAATGTGGAGTGTCTGAACGTGCCGGTTCTGGCAAAATACCGCAGAAGTAATACCGAAACAACTGTGCCACACAAAATGTACCGGATTAATAACTACGCCCACGGACTACAACTGGATGATCTCTTAGCCCGCCCGGAGTACCGGACCGTGAGGGATGTAGTTCCCATCCCAAAAATGTCAGAGATATTGAAAAGAGATATCCCGGAATTGCCATCTATGGAAACATGGGTGAACCTACGTGAACTGGGAGCCAAAGGGGATGGGCTCACAGATGATACGAAAGCCATCCAGGCGGCCATAGACCAATATGAAACTATTTATGTCCCCCAGGGATGGTACCGGATCACCGAAACCATCCGCATGAAACCCAATACCCGCCTGATCGGCCTGCATCCTTTTGCTACTCAGCTTCAACTGGGGGAAAGTACACCTGCTTTCAGTGGTTTTGGTGCTCCGAAAGCGATGCTGGAATCCTCGGAAGGAGGGAATAACCAGTTAAATGGGATCGGAATCCATACAGGGGCGCTTAATTACCGGGCAGTCGGAGTTAAATGGATGGCGAATGCCGGATCCTATGTAAATGATATTAAGTTTGTCGGAGGGCATGGAGGGCTGCCCAAACCGGTTCCCGGCCAGGAAATACCTGTGTGGCGTCCGCAGGGCATACAGATCAGTACGCCGGAGAAACCTATCTCTGCTCCGGGCATGGATCTGGCCTGGGACAACCAGTACTGGAGTTTCTGGGTGACCAACCAGGGAGGAGGGACTTTTAAAGATATATGGACCGCTTCCTCCTATGCAACTAATGGGTTATATGTCAACAATACCAGTACGCCGGGCCGTATCTATGCTATGTCCTTAGAACATCACGTCCGGAACGAAGCCCGGTTTAAAAATGTATCCAACTGGAAAGTCTACTGTTTTCAGTTAGAGGAGGAGAGCCGGGAAGGAACCGAATGCCAGCCCATCGAAATGGACAATTGCCGGAATATTACCTTTGCCAACCTCTATATGTTCCGGGTGATCCGGATCAACCAGCCTTATCATAACTCCGTCCGGTTATGGGAAAACTGCGAACAGATCGAATTCCTGAATATGCATAATTATTCGCAGATCAAATATACCACAGATATTCCGGTATATGATATCAATAAAGATATTGAAGTTCGTCCCTGGGAATTCCAACAGTTAACCGTGACCGGAAAAGAGCCACGCCGTGTTCCTTTAACCAACGAAACGGGAAACGTACAACAGTTGGCTTCCGGTTTTGAGTTTGCCGAAGGGATCACCCGGGACAGCAAGGGAAATATCTATTTCTCAGAACAACGGTTCCGCCGTATTTATAAGTGGTCTGCAGAAACAAATACCCTCTCTTTGGTCGCGGATTTCCCCTGGGAACCGTTGTCCTTAGGATGTGATACGGAGGATAATCTGTTAGTGGTCTTCCGCTATCGTCCCCAACCTGGCTACCTGGTAAACGGGGAACAGGAAACAGCCATTACCTATCCGGATGCCCGGGGAACCTCCTTTGCCGGATATGGTAATAACTCTTTTGAGACACGCGTCTATTCCATGGATCCGGACCGTCCGGAAGAAACCATCCAAGCCCTGCCTAAAGTCCCAATGGGCTCTGTAGCATCCGTACACAAAGCCTTCTATCCCTCTAACCGCTGGCGTGACTTTCATGACTTCAATACCGTGGTGACCTATAAACCGGAATCCTGTTTTGTGGCTCCGGATGGAAAAACGATCATCCCGGATCAATATGACCTGGCACGTGCCTCTTCCATTCTGGAAGCGTATCCGGGGACACCATTCTATGCCTCTGACGAATATAACCGCCGGATGGTGCGGATGGAGGTGGCTGCCGATGGAACACTCTCTGATATGGACTATTTTGTAGAGTGGGGAGAGTTCGGTTTAGCAGTGGACCGGGAGGGTAATCTGTACGTAGCAGACGGGCAGATTTATATCTTTGATAAGAACGGGAATCACAAGGGTAAGATTGAGGTTCCGGAACGTCCTTCCACCCTTACGTTTGGAGGAAAAGACGGTAATACTTTATTTATTACCGGGCGTTCCCGGTTTTTCAGTGTCCGTATTCAATAGACCGGAGAAGCAATTTGCCTACAGAGGACCCAGGTCAGCATTTTAGTTTAAAAGATAGATCCGGGTAATCCGGAGGTTTGTTTACTAAACCGGATCAATAAAAATATATACCATGAGAAAACAACTTTTATTATCACTTATGATCGGTTTGCTCCTGCCTGTTTATATGGCCGGACAAAGCCGGTTCAAACCGGATGCTACTCTGGTCCGGCAGTTGGAAGAGAGCCGTTTCCTGCGTCTCACCATGAAACCGGAACTGCAGGATGCCGGATTGACCCGTTGGAAAAAGAAAGAGGTCTTTGCCTCCCGGGATCTGGGGTTGGTAGACAACTTTTCGTCCCTTCAGCTCCTTGCCGGACCGGGGGAATTGCATATAGACCGGGAACGGACCATCTCCGGCAAAGGAAGTGTCCGGCTGGATGTTCCTACCTCAACGAAAAAAAAAGAATCCTACCAACCGGGTCTATGCCATTCCGGAAGTGTTGTTGCCACTGCCGGGAGAAGATTTCCGGGAATATAACCGCTTTTCTGCCTGGGTCTATGTGGAAGCACCGGGCACTTATCTGGTCTTCGGAGGTTTTAAGCTCCATAATGAAGGAGAGAAAGTCATGCCTACACCGGGACGGTTTGAAGGTGAACACTATGAAACGTATGTGCCGGGGCAGTGGCAGCAGATTATTTGGGAGATTCCTGATCTTTACCGGGATCAGGTAACCGGATTCTCTTTTCATATTTTGTTGGCGGGTTCTCCTGTGGGAGCAGCGGAACAGATGAGTCTTTATGTGGATGATATGCGGATTGAACGGGTAGAAGCGGAAAACAGCCGTGGCTTTGACCTGCGTAAAGATGCGATCGCTTACAGCCATAGTGGTTACAAGCCGGGAGCACGCAAACAGGCCCTTGTCCAGCATGTAAAAGATCCCGCTTTTAAACTCCTGAACGAAGCAGGCCAGGTGGTATACCAGGGGAACGGTCAACCCACAGAACAAGGTTTTGTCATACTGGATTTCTCGGAGCTGGAAACACCCGGTCGATATACGCTTGCCGTAGACAACCTCACCTCCAAACCTTTTGCAATCGGTGACGATGCTTATCTGGCAACTGCCTGGCGTACGTTAAACTTTTTCTATGCAGAACGCTGCGGATATGACCAGCCGGGTATCCATCAGGAATGTCATCAGGATGTACTCTGTGTTCATCCGGTGGATGGACGGACGATTAGCGTAGCTGGTGGATGGCACGATGCGGCTGACCTGACACAGGGCATAGGGAATACGGCAGAAGGGGGAATCGCTATGCTGGAACTGGCCAGTGCAGTGAAGGGAAAAGATAAAGGGTTATATGAACGTCTGCTGGAAGAAGCCCGGTGGGGATTGAACTGGGTGTTGCGTACCCGGTTCGGGGATGGTTACCGGCAGGGAGGAGAGATCATTGGGATCTGGACAAAGAATATAAGGGGAGATAAGGATGACATGGAAACGATGGCGCGTAGATCACCCGGGGATAACCTGATCGCCTCCATCTACTGTGCGCAAGCAGTTCCCCATTTTGAAACGTGGGATCCGGTGTTTGCCCGTTGGTGCAGGAACACTGCTATCGAAGATTTCCATTTTGCCCTGGAAGAGATAGACCTGAGTGACGGAGCAGAGAAAAATATAGAACAGTTTTCACTGGCTACCGTAGCTGCTGTCTATCTGTATCGTTTGACGGGAGAGAAAATATATCTGGATCAGGCTGCTATGTTTGGACGGGTCGTGATGTCCGGACAGCAGTTGGAACGGCAGACTGGCTGGACTAAACCTTTACATGGATTTTTCTATGAAACGACTGCCCGGAAACGGATACTCGCCTATTTCCATCAATCCAAAGAGCATCTGATGATACAGGGATTATCTATGTTATTGACAGAGGCTCCGGAGCATGCAGATGCCTCCCGGTGGAGATCCTCCTGCCAGGCGTATGCAGATTATCTGCATGAGATTGCCGATGTGATGCATCCGTATGGTATCCTCCCCGCAGCCATCTATGAAGTGGACAATACGGACTATTCAAACATTTATCATGAAGGAGAAGCTGTGGGACTTCCTACTTTAGAGGAATACAATGCACAGGTAAAGAATGGCATCCGGTTGTCGGAAACACACTACCTCCGCCGCTTTCCTGTAGCCTATCAGTTCCGGGGTTTCCATGCGATCCTGATGGGAAAAGCCAAAGCCGCTTTTATCCTTTCCCGGTTGCTGGGTGACAAAGAACTGAAGGACATAGCCACCCGTCAATTAGAATATATTATTGGCTATAACCCGTTTGCTATGAGTACAATTTATGGGGATGGATACGATTATCCTCTGCTATACGGAGCGTATGCCGGAGATGTGGTAGGAGCAGTGCCGGTAGGTATTGAAACCTTCGAAAACGATGATGAACCCTACTTCCCGATGCAGAATAATTGCACCTATAAGGAAATCTGGACACACACCACTGCCCGGGTCATGTGGCTGGTTGCCGAATTATTCAAAGACTGACTGTCAGTTAGCATACGGAAACGATTCGCACACAGATGAGACAGATTTACACAGGTTATTATTCACTTTTAATTTAATATATCTGTGTCATCTGTGTACATAAATATTCAATCATCCATATCCTGCAAATTGTAATATTTCCAGGCATTGGCATCCCGCCGGTTGATCTCTTTGTGCCGTTCTTCTGGCCAGAAGATCTCTTCTAACGTGTTTTCTAATGAAAAAGAAGAATGCGGTCCTAAATTGAATGTACCGATCCATCTCCCGTCATAAACTTTTGCCCCCGGAATAAATGAGTCGTCCATAGAGATGGTTTCCTCCGCATAGGTAGGATTAGGAATATAAAAATATTCATTCACTATAATGTCCTGTGGAGGTAGAATGATGGCAGATTTAACGATTAGCAGAGAGTCCTCCCGGTGTTGAAAGAGAAGAGCTCCAGACCGGTCTATCTGTAATAAGTTTAGATTATCAAACAATTGATCCTTCCTATACTCCGTATCAAGAGGTGTTCCTGACGGAGTCGTAATTCCTAACGGATTTAAAACCCTGTTGTTTATCAGTTCCCCTCTCCGGATTGCCTCCAGTGTTTCATCGTTTAACCTGTATTCTCTTCCTTCCCGTAATAAAGGAGATATCTGAATAGAATCCCGGTTCTCTGTCTGGGAGAAGAGCATCCCTGATGTCCATATACAAACAAGGATAAAAAATATTTTTTTATTCATTTGCTCTGTTTTTAGGTTTCAGACTTTCCCCTAAAAACAGAAGGAACTGTTCTTTTGTTTTTCTTTCTACAGCCTCAGAGTAGTTGAAGGGCTATCTCGGCACACGCTTCTGCATCGGCCAGTGCATGGTGGTGGTTGGTAAGTATGTAACCACAATCTTCGGCTACTGTATTGAGTTTATGATTAGGTAAATGGCGCAGCTGGCGCCGGGATTCTGCCAGGGTACAGTAGAATCTATAGTCCGGATAATCCATTTGATACGTGCGAAAAGCCGCTTTCAGGCAGGATTCGTCGAAATTCTTATTATGGGCAACTAAAGGTAGCCCCTCGATGAGGGGAGCGACCTTTTCCCATACTTTGGAAAAGACTTCTGCGTGTTCCGTATCTTCCTGTGTTAAGCCATGAATCAGTGTATGCGAGTAAAGATAGTAGTTGGGTTCCGGCTGGATCAGACTATAAAATTTATCCACAATCTTTCCATCCCGCACAATTACAATCCCCACACTGCAAACACTCGATAATTCCTTATTTGCCGTTTCAAAGTCTATGGCTGCAAAATCCCTTAACATATCCTTTTAACTCTCCATTTATAATTCCCTACAAAGATATTCTCAGTTATTCATAAAGATAATCAATAAAACCTAAAAGAGCTGGTCAGGTCGTAAAATATAAAGAAGAGTGTACCCAAACCGTTTCCGGAATGATTCTATCTCTATCCTTTTTCCCCTCTCGGGCGGCTGTGTAAAACCGACTATATAAAAATGTAAAAAATGATAGATTGTAAGTTTAGATCCCTAAAGGGGATCCATCAACAGCCCAGGGATGAACGAAGTGATTCCCTGGGTAAGAAGAATTATTTCATAACCTTGAAAAGGTTTCACCTCTCTGCTTTTCCATATGCAACCCACGTTGGGGTTGTTTTAGGGCGGTTTCTACCCAGGGAATCGCCTTTGGCTCATCCCTGGGCTACTGCTGGATCCCCATCGGGGATCATTTATCCTGAATAATATTGGATTTCCATCAGGAATCATTTATGGCCAGTGGCCTTGAATTTCCGGGGAATATACCCAGTACTTACAAATGGGATCTTCTGATTTTCTTTTTTCGGGTTTTTACATAGCCGCTCGAGAGAAGAGTTTCAAGCGATCTCTTTTTCTGTGGGTTTCCAGGGAGAAAAGGACAGTGATTCGTTTATATTGGTATCTTTAGCCGGAGCTGTTTTAGTTGAAAGGCGGGACTTTTAGAAATTATGTATTTGTATAAAATAAAAGGTGTGACATCCCTGACACACCTTTTTCAATTTCTTTACAAAAAAAGTTTCTTATGACATTTTTTTGTTTATGAAAATGTGGCCAATATATCCAACCAGGATAACACCCAGACCTGCAAGCAGAATTGTATTACTCATGCCACCAGTAATAGCTGGTACTGCCAGGATGACCACACCAATAAGAAGCACAAGAACTCCTACATATTTTACAAAATCGTTCATGGTTATAGATGTTTATAATTATTTTTCTACCACAAATAAAGTAATAATAACTCGATTCAAAAAATATTTTAGAATAAAAATGCCGGAACCATTTAATTTAGGGTTTATATTTGTAAAATAATACCGTTTGAGATGCTAAGAATCTTATATGTTCTATATACCTGGTTGATTTTTGTACCTGTCTTTTTGGTACTTACCTTTATTACGGCTGTTATTACTATTGTGGGTTGTCTGTTGGGAGGGAGGAAAATCTTCGCTTATTATCCCGGAATGATCTGGTCACGCCTGACCTGTTATCTGGCTCTTTGTCCCGTGAAAGTAAAAGGACGGGAGCATATCCGGAAAGGACAATCCTATATATTTGTAGCTAATCATCAGGGAGCTTTTGATATTTTTTCTATTTATGGCTTTTTAGGGGTTCCTGTCAAATGGATGATGAAAGCCAGTTTAGCAAATATCCCTTTTGTCGGTGCGGCCTGCCGGGCGGCCGGATTTATTTTTGTGGATCACTCGATTGTGAAAACCGCTGCCCGTAGTGTGGAAGAAGCAGAGGCTGCTATTAAAGAGGGAGCTTCTATTATTGTATTTCCGGAAGCATCACGGACCTATGATGGCAAGATGATTCGTTTTAAAAAGGGGGCTTTTCAGATGGCAGTGGATCAACAGCTATCTGTGATACCTATCACCCTGAATGGTCCTTATAAAGTGTTGCCTATAGGCTCTCTGAATCTGAGGTGCCATCGGATGGAAATGATTATTCATCCTCCGCTTTCTTCCGGAGAAGTGGATCCCTCTCCCCGTTCTTTGCAGGAGTTTGCAGACCGGACGCAGGCGATCATTGCTTCTACGTTATGGGAAGAGTTTAAGTAAAAATATTACCAGGCTTTTAGTATGCCTGTTTTTCTTACTCCAAGGCTGAATCCAATCCCTTTATCAAGCATATTCCCTGTATCCGCAGCTATGGTACCTGTAAATAACCATCCGGATAAATGGGGATGGCGGTAATCGATGCTTATCAGACTGGATGTCCCGCTTTTCTTTTCCAGAAAAGGTTTAGCATGAAGCCCCCAGCTATTCATGACAGTGAAAAGAAGACGATAGCCGATCTGTGAACTGATCTCTCCTTCTGCGGCTATATGCCAGTCCCGGATCCGGTTATTTTGAAACCCGGGTCTTCCGTCTGTATTATATTCCGGAGCGGGAATCAATGCTGTTCCGAGTCCCCGGTTAAAATAGGATACGCCTGTACTATATTCTCCGTTGTTGTAATAATTATCATTTCCTCCTCCGCGGCCCGGATGTGCATCATGGTCAAACATGATAAAATGGAAAGGACCGGACTGGTCCCGTGTGTCGATATATTCAAACACCAATTTTTTGATCCAGGATGTATTAGGAATATTCAGCTCCAATCCCCATAGACCGTCCAGTCTGTTTTGAAATTCCATGCCTGATTTATCATCAAAATAGCGTTGGTGATAACTACTTATTTTCCAGCCATCCCGTTGGTAGTTCAGCCGGAAGTCATAGGAACCATAATGATTTCCTAATACATTTATCTGGTCGCTCTCAGTAGCTCCGTCACCTCCCTCTTTTCCCATCACGATCCGGACGAAGTCTTTAAGGGATTGAGGTTGTTTTCCTATATCTTCCTTGGTAGACGTTCCTCCCCATTGTGCCCAATGCTGGAACCCTAACTCTATGGAAAAAGGAAAATGATTCAATGTATCTTCTATTTTAAAATGGAGAGATTTATGATGCCAGAGTACATTTTTAGTATAATGAGTAGCTGTGATAAATTTCTCTAAATATTTTGTGTCAAACGAACGCCCCACGGCGAAATCCCCTCTTAATTGCAGCCACCCTTTGGTGTAGGGAACTAAAGAGTACTCCGGAATACTCAGGTTTATTTCCGGAATAGGCCGGGCGTTTGTCGATAACACAAGGTCTCCCGAACTCAGATTACGGTTCCATAAAGAACTATATTTTTCTTTGCTGCCGATAGTTAGTAGAAGTGCTTTATAGCCTACTTCCGCATAGACTTGCTGCACATATACATTCTTATATCTTGGACCGGCGACTATCAGATCTAATCCCGCATCCCAGTGGAATCCTTTGCCCAATTGCTGGTTATGGAATACTCCGGCTTCCAGATATCCATTCCCTGACTCTAAAGGAACTTTACCATAGCGGTTGCTGACCATCCAGAAAGGTGTTTTATCTCCGGTTGCAACAGAACCGAAGCCTTCTACTTTATAATTAGTTGTGTTGGATGGGGTCGTTTCGTTTTCCTGCGCCTGCAGAGAAGGTAAAAAGGTAAAAACGGCAAGACTAATATAGATCAGATAGGATGTTCTCATATAAAATTTAGATGTGTATGATGGACAAAGGTACATATTAAAACTTATTCAGAAAATTTTCTCTGATATCCCTTATTGAAAGTCATTTGTATCTTATATAGGAAACAGCTATATTTATATTTTTGTTCCCTGTATATCCACGTTCCTTTAGCCGCTTTATTTTTTCAGGTCGAAAACTTTCTGTACGTTTGCATTTGTTAAATCGGTATCTGAAAATGGAAGAGCTTTTTACCTTTACGACGATTGAACTGATAGGGTTAGGTTTAATTGTGTCACTGTGTATTATACAGGTTATTTATTATCTTGTTGTTTATTTCCGCCCTTATCGTTTTGAAAAGAAAAAGCGTATCGAAGTTCCCTCATCAGTTAGTTCCGGTTTACCGGTTTCGGTCATTGTATATGCAAAAAATGAATCTTACAATTTACAGCGGAATTTACCCTCTCTACTGACACAGGATTATCCGGATTATGAAGTAATTGTGATCAATGATGGTTCTACGGATGAAAGTGAAGATGTCCTGAAACTCCTGGAAAATGAGTATAAACATTTGTACCATACCTTTATACCACAGGAGTCTAAATATCTGAGTCGTAAAAAACTTGCATTGACTGTGGGTATTAAGGCCGCTAAAAATGATACCTTGTTGTTTATTGAAGCGAATTGTTATCCTGTGGGTAAGAACTGGATTCGTTCGATGGTTGAGCAATATGAGCCGGATACGGAAATTGTTTTAGGATTTTGTAGCTATCCGGAGACGAAAGGTTTTTTTCATAAATTAGTTTCGTATGATAACTTATTATCGGGACTTAAATATCTGTCTGCTGCATTGGCTGGTTATCCTTATAAAGGTAGCGGAAGGAATTTATCTTACCGGAAAGATCTTTTTTTCCGGAATAAAGGATTCCGGAACTCGCTGAGTCTTCACGCGGGTGAGGATGATCTTTTTATTAATACAAATGCAAATAAAAAAAACACCAAGGTGGTCTATTCTCCGGAAAGTATGACGGAAATGATTCCTTTTCCC
>JAJQEE010000017.1 GCA_021201865.1 Tannerellaceae bacterium
CTTCCCAGTTAGCGATAGCCGAACGAAGTAATTTTTCTACTCTTGCTGCAGCTTCCTTATTAGAAAACTTCAAAACACCTAATGCTCTGAACACTTCCATTCCACGCACCATGTCTACTACCAGACGCATCTTACGAGGAGAAGTGGGAACATTTCGCAATTTCGCGAAATACATGTTTTTTTGGGCTTCTTTTCTTGCTTCAGCTGATATTCTTTTTCTAGCACCCATTTTTATTAATTCTTTTTATTTTCAGATTCCTTCTTATTCCGATTATCTTTTCTTATTACCACCATGGCCACGGAATGTACGAGTAGGAGAGAATTCTCCTAACTTGTGTCCTACCATGTTTTCAGTAACGAAAACAGGAATAAATTTGTTACCATTATGAACTGCAATAGTATGGCCTACAAAATCAGGCGAAATCATTGAAGCTCTTGCCCATGTCTTAACCACAGCCTTCTTTCCTGACTCATTCATAGTCAGAACTTTCTTTTCAAGCTTAACATTAATATACGGGCCTTTTTTTAATGAACGACTCATAGTTTACTTAATTAATCAGATTACTTTTCCCGTTTTTCAATAATGTACTTTGAAGAATGTTTCTTCGGAGCTCTTGTTTTCAAGCCCTTAGCGTACAAGCCATTGCGTGATCTTGGATGACCTCCTGAAGCGCGTCCTTCACCACCACCCATTGGGTGATCAACCGGGTTCATTACAACCCCACGAACACGTGGACGACGTCCCATCCATCTGGTACGACCGGCTTTACCTGATTTTTCAAGACCATGGTCTGAATTACCTACACTACCAATAGTAGCCTTACATGTAGCAAGAATCTTTCTGGTTTCACCTGAAGGCATTCTGATAATTACATAAGTACCTTCTCTTGATGTCAGCTGAGCAAAACCTCCCGCAGAACGAACAAATTTCGCTCCCTGTCCCGGGCGAAGCTCAATGTTGTGAATAATTGTACCGACCGGTATGTTAGCCATCGGAAGGCAATTACCCACTTCAGGAGCAGCATCGCTTCCTGAAATCACTGTCTGGCCTACTTCTAATCCGTTAGGAGCAACGATATAACTTTTTGCTCCGTCTGCATAATACAATAAAGCGATACGGGAAGTACGATTTGGATCGTACTCAATCGATTTTACTGTTGCAGGAATGCCATCTTTATTTCTCTTGAAATCGATAATTCTGTACTTTTGTTTGTGACCGCCACCGATATAGCGCATTGTCATTTTACCAGTGTTGTTGCGACCACCTGTACGTCTTTTACCTGTTACAAGAGACTTCTCTGGTGTACTTGCAGTGATTTTATCAAATGCACCAATAACTTTGTATCTCTGCCCCGGTGTTGTGGGCTTTAATTTACGTATTCCCATTTCTTTTTTTTAGATATTACTAAAGAAATCAATTGTTTCTCCTTCTTTCAACGTCACGATTGCTTTTTTGAAAGCTGCCTGTTTGCCATTGATGATACCGGATTTTGTATAACGGCTTTTACGTTTACCCGAGTAGTTCATAGTGTTTACATCTTCCACGGTCACGTTATACATATCTTCGATAGCTTTCTTGATCTGCAATTTGTTTGCATCAGGAGAAACACGAAAACTATAACGATTAGCGAATTTTTCAGTAATCGCTGTTTGTTTCTCTGTTACGATAGGTTTAATGATTATTCCCATTTTCTTACTCCTTATGCATTAAAAAGTTTTTCAATAATTGCCACTGAACTTTCAGTGATCACGATACTGCCTGCATCAAGCAAACCATAAGTATTTATGTCCGAAGCTCTTACGATTTTCGTCTTTGGCAAATTACGAGCCGACAAATATACGAAATTATTTTTCTCTGCTAAAACCATAAGTAACTTTTTATCAGCCACTTTCAGATTTTTTGTAATAGCGATAAATTCTTTCGTTTTTGGAGCTTCCATAGAGAAATCTTCAACCACAATAATAGCATTCTCTTTTGCTTTATAAGCCAAAGCAGATTTACGAGCCAAACTTTTTACTTTCTTGTTCAATTTGAAGCTGTAATCTCTTGGTTTAGGACCAAAAACACGAGCACCACCTACTAATAGAGGAGACTTGATATCACCACGACGGGCACCACCTCCACCTTTCTGACGGATCAGCTTACGGGTACTACCTGACAATTCACTTCTTTCTTTCGATTTATGAGTTCCCTGACGTTGATTAGCCAAATACTGTTTTACATCCAGGTAAATAGCATGATCATTGGGTTCAATGCCGAAAATTGCATCATTTAAAGTTACCTTTCTTCCGGTATCTTCGCCTTTAATATTTAATACGTTCAGTTCCATTATTTCTCAATTAATACGATTGAACCTTTTGCTCCTGGAACAGATCCTTTTACTAATAAAAGATTATGTTCCGGCATTACCTTGATCACTTCCAGGTTTTGAACAGTCACCCGTTTATTACCCATCTGTCCAGCCATGCGTGTTCCTTTAAATACCTTTGCAGGGTAAGAACAGGCACCGATAGAACCGGGAGCACGTAAACGGTTGTGCTGACCGTGAGTTGATTGTCCTACACCACCAAAACCGTGACGTTTAACAACCCCCTGGAATCCTTTACCTTTAGATGTACCAACTACATCTACGAAACCTGCATCTTCCAGATAATCTACAGTGATCACATCACCTAAATTATAAGATGCTTCAAAACCTTTGAACTCGGCCAAGAATCTCTTGGGAGTTACACCTGCTTTCTTGAAGTGACCCATTGCAGGCTGTGTGGTATGTTTTTCCTTTTTATCCTGGAAACCTACCTGAACCGCTTCATAGCCATCTTTCTCAAGAGTTTTAATTTGTGTAACTACACAAGGACCTACTTCGATAACAGTGCATGGAAGATTTTTTCCCTCGGCACTGAAAACGGATGTCATTCCGATTTTTTTTCCTAACAATCCTGGCATTTCACTTAATTTTTAAATAACTCACACTTTAATTTCAACCTCTACACCACTGGGCAATTCCAGTTTCATCAATGCATCAACTGTTTTAGCAGTTGAGCTGTAGATATCTATCAACCTTTTGTAAGATGATAGTTCAAACTGCTCACGGGACTTTTTGTTAACGAAAGTCGAGCGGTTCACAGTAAAGATACGTTTGTGTGTAGGAAGAGGTATAGGACCACTTACAACAGCACCTGTAGCCTTTACAGTCTTTACGATTTTCTCTGCAGATTTATCTACCAATGAATAATCGTAAGATTTCAATTTAATTCTGATCTTTTGGCTCATTAATTAATTAAATTATTAATTGTATTTATTAATTGCAAACAGGGGAAAGAGCCATATCCTCCCCCTGTTTATGTTGTTTTATTTTATCAAATCAACACGACCCTGTACTTCTGTCAGTACTGCTTTTGCAATCGAAGCAGATACTTCAGAATAGTGTGAGAATTGCATAGAAGAAGTTGCACGACCTGAAGTAATCGTACGAAGAGCTGTTACATAACCGAATGTTTCTGCCAAAGGCACTTTCGCTTTCACAATACGGGCACCGGTACGGCTTGTTTCCATACCTTCTACCTGTCCGCGGCGTTTGTTCAAGTCACCAATCACATCACCCATACTTTCTTCCGGAGTCACTACTTCAATTTTCATGATCGGCTCCATCAATACAGGACCTGCTTTTTCAGAAGCACTCTTGAACGCCTGCATAGCACAAATTTCGTAAGACAACTGATCCGAGTCAACCGGGTGGTAAGAACCGTCAATCACAGTCACTTTCAGTTTACCCAATGCATAACCTGCCAGAATACCATTCTTCATAGCTTTCAGGAAACCTTTCTGGATAGAAGGAATAAATTCTTTCGGAATGTTACCCCCTTTTACTTCATCCACAAACTGCAGTTCGCCATCAAAACCTTCATCAGCCGGTTCCACACGCACGATCATATCAGCGAATTTACCACGACCACCGGATTGTTTCTTATAAACTTCACGCAATTCAACCGATTTGGTGATCGCTTCTTTATAAGAAACCTGAGGACGACCCTGGTTACATTCTACTTTGAACTCACGACGCAGACGGTCGATAATGATATCCAGGTGAAGCTCACCCATACCGCTAATTACAGTCTGTCCTGTATCTTCATTTGTCTGAACACGGAAGGTTGGATCTTCTTCTGCCAGTTTAGACAGACCAACACCCAATTTATCCATGTCTTTCTGAGTTTTAGGCTCTACTGCGATACCAATCACCGGTTCCGGGAATTCCATTGATTCCAGAACAATAGGATTAGCTTCATCACAAAGCGTATCACCTGTACGGATATCTTTGAATCCTACACCTGCACCAATATCACCACAACCAATCACTTCCATCGGATTCTGTTTGTTTGAGTGCATCTGGAACAGACGGGAAATACGTTCTTTTTTGTCAGAGCGGCTGTTATATACATACGAACCGGCTTTCAACTCTCCGGCATACACACGGAAGAAGCAAAGACGTCCTACATATGGGTCAGTGGCGATCTTAAATGCCAAAGCGGTTAAAGGCTCTTCTGATACCGGCTTACGAACGATCACTTTTTCAGGATCTCTTGGGTCCGTACCTTCGATAGCAGGCGTATCAATCGGACTTGGTAAGTAAGAACATACGGCATCCAATAACGTCTGAACCCCTTTATTTTTGAAAGAAGAACCACAAATCATAGGGTTGATCTGCATAGCGATTGTACCTTTACGGATAGCTACTTTGATTTCCTCTTCTGTGATAGTAGACGGATCTTCAAAGAATTTTTCCATAATGGCATCATCACATTCAGCGATCGCTTCCAACATTTTTTCTCTCCATTCTTCAGCTTCCGCCAACAGATCTGCAGGAATATCTTCAATAGAATATTCTGCACCCATTGTTTCATCATGCCACAGAATTGCTTTCATGCGAACCAGGTCAATTACACCTTTGAAAGTTTCTTCTGCACCGATAGGAATCTGAATAGGACATGGAGTAGCACCTAATACATCTTTTACCTGGCGTACTACTTCATAAAAGTTTGCACCTGAACGGTCCATTTTGTTTACATAACCGATTCTGGGTACATTATATTTATCTGCCTGACGCCATACTGTTTCAGACTGAGGCTCAACACCACCTACTGCACAGAAAGCCGCAACAGCACCATCCAGAATACGCAAAGAACGCTCTACCTCTACAGTAAAGTCAACGTGTCCCGGAGTGTCAATCAAATTGATTTTATATTTATCACTATTATAGTTCCAGAAAGTAGTCGTAGCAGCAGAAGTAATCGTAATACCCCGCTCCTGCTCCTGTTCCATCCAGTCCATGGTTGCAGCGCCGTCGTGAACCTCACCGATTTTGTGAGTCAGACCTGTATAGAAAAGAATACGCTCAGAAGTCGTAGTCTTTCCGGCATCGATATGCGCCATGATACCGATATTTCTGGTGTACTTTAAAAGTTCGTCAGCTTTTGCCATTTTTTTTATAATCTCCTAAATTGCTAAATTAAAATCTGAAATGAGCGAATGCACGGTTAGCTTCAGCCATGCGGTGCATGTCCTCTTTTCTTTTAAATGCCCCTCCCTGATTATTGAATGCATCCACGATTTCAGCAGACAATTTATCGGACATAGTTTTACCTCCCCTTTTGCGAGCAAAAAGGATCAGGTTTTTCATACAAATTGATTCTTTACGATCAGGACGTATTTCAGTAGGGACCTGGAATGTTGCACCACCAACACGGCGTGATTTTACTTCGACCTGAGGAGTGATATTGTCGAGAGCAGCTTTCCAGATTTCGAGAGCAGACTTTTCTTCGTTTGGTAACTTTGCTTTTACATTCTCTAAAGCAGAGTAGAAAATATCGTAGGCAATACTTTTTTTGCCATCATACATTAAATGGTTAACGAATTTCGTTACCTTAACATCACCGAAAACAGGATCTGGGAGAACCTGTCTTTTTTTAGGTTTTGCTTTTCTCATTTTGTTTTCAAAAATTTCGTTCTTGTTCTTGGTTGCCTTGTTTTGTCTTCAACGGTTCCGCCGAACCATTTACTCAACCTGTAGCCTATCCAAATAACTCAAACCAGCTTTAATACTCTAATTTAAAATCTCTGTTTGAAAGGATTGTTATTTTTTAGCTGCTTTCGGGCGCTTTGCACCGTACTTTGAGCGTCTCTGCGTACGACCGTTTACACCGGCAGTATCCAGAGTTCCACGAACAATGTGGTAACGTACCCCTGGAAGATCTTTCACACGACCACCACGTACCAATACGATAGAGTGTTCCTGCAAGTTATGTCCTTCTCCCGGAATATAAGAGTTAACCTCTTTACCATTTGTTAAGCGAACTCTCGCTACTTTACGCATTGCAGAGTTAGGTTTCTTAGGAGTTGTAGTGTAAACTCTCACACAAACACCACGTCTCTGAGGACATGCATCCAGTGCAGGAGATTTACCTTTAACAACCAAAGTTTCCCTTCCTTTTCTAACTAATTGCTGAATTGTAGGCATTTCTTTTCTTTTTAAACTTTGAATGTGTTATAATATAATTTATCTCTTTTTATTTTCAGTCAACAAAATCGTCCCAGTAATCGCGTAGCATTCAGTTATACTAAATAACAGGACGCACTTTGCGCTAAAGCGGCACAAAGTTGCGGATTTATTACTGTAAAGCAATCGGTAATTCTCAAATAATTGACTTAATTTAAGAATTATTAGGACATAATTCTCAACCTTGTCATTTATTTGCTCTGAAAAGCATTTTTCATACAGGAAAAAAATTGGGTTTTTATGGATTAATAAGAGATTTATTAATTCATGATCTATCAATAGCTATTTACCGGAATCTCTTTTCCAGTTCCTCTTCTGTTAACATGGAAATTATCAATTTTCCGTCCGGAGTATGATTTGAATCGGATGAGACAAACAGGGAAGCGATCAGATGATCCATCTCTTCCACAGACAGCTTCTTACCATAAGAAATAGCCGTAGAGCGTGCCAAAGCCAGGGCAACCGTATGTGCAATTTCTTCCCCGGCCTTTCCCCCGATTTCCATCACCCGGTGCACAATATCCTGCAGTAAGGCAACCGGAGAACTATTCTCTAACCCGGAAGGTACTCCATTGATTGCATAACTATTGTTGCCCAGATGGCTGATATCAAAACCGATGAAATAAAGATCTTCCAGGATCAGCGGGAAAACCGTAGCCTCTGAAGCATTCCATTCGACGATCTCCGGGAACAGTACCTGCTGGGAAGCTCCTTTCTGTTGATGGATACGGGTAAGATACTGGTCATATAAAATACGTACATGCACACGGTGTTGGTCAATGAAGACCAGGCCGGATTTCAGAGAGGTGATCACATACCGTCCTTTATACTGATAACAAAGTGTCTGCACCTCCTCAAACAGTTCCGGGGAAGAAAGAGCCGGAGCTTTTTCCACGAGTGCAGTTCCTTCCGGGGAGATCTCTTCCATTTCCGGCACCAAAGGTTCATGCTGGATAGTCAGACGCTCTTCTTCAAAATCCTTATAAAGTTTAGACCAGTCAAATTCCGGCTTTTTGTAAGAAGAAGAGGTATCAAACGGATTATAAGCAGCATTGACCTGTATCTCCGGAGCTTTATACACCTCTTTTTCCTTTACAGGATTATAGACAGGTATATCTATGGAATCGTGCTGGTCAAAATCAATAGTCGGAATGGAGCTGGATTTAGCTAATGTCTCACGGACAGCAGCCGTCAGGATCTGCCAGATCGGCTGTTCATTCTCAAACTTAATTTCTGTTTTCGTAGGATGTATATTGACATCAATGGTAGCCGGGTCCAGCGTGAAATAGATAAAATAATTGGGCATTTCCCCAACCGGGATCAACTGCTCATAGGCATGCATAACAGCTTTATGAAAATAAGGATGCTTCATAAAACGGCCATTCACAAAGAAATACTGCAGGGCACCTCTTTTCTTTGCCGTATCCGGACGTCCCACAAAGCCGGAGATCGTCACCAAAGAACTTTGGGCATCCACCGAAAGCAATTTTTGATTCAGGGATTTTCCATAGATGTTCAGGATACGTTGTCGCAAGCCAGACTCCGGAAGATTTATAATCTCTGTATCATTATGGTATAATGAAATATGGATCTGTGGATTTACCAGTGCAATCCGTTCAAACTCCGTAATAATATTCCGGAATTCCGTTTCATTGGATTTAAGGAATTTTCTTCTGGCCGGCACATTAAAGAAAAGATTTTTCACAGAGAATATGCTTCCCTGTCTCTGGCCATCCCTTTCAATAGATTGCAGGGCTGAACCTGCTATGGATAAGGTGGTACCCAGTTCCTCCCCTCGCAGACAGGTACGAAGTTCCACATGCGATACGGCCGCAATAGAAGCCAGTGCTTCTCCACGGAACCCCATCGTATAAAGGGCAAAAAGATCATGAGCCGAAGATATTTTGGAGGTAGCATGCCGTTCAAATGCCATGCGAGCATCCGTCTCAGACATCCCTTTTCCGTCATCAATCACCTGGATTAGTGTTCTTCCGGCGTCTTTTATGTTTACCTGAATAGTAGAAGCTCCGGCATCAATCGCATTCTCGACCAGCTCCTTAACAACAGAAGCTGGTCTCTGAATAACTTCACCTGCCGCTATCTGATTTGCAATACTATCCGGTAATAAATGGATTATATCGCTCATTGCCAGAATAAGAACCAAAATAAGATAGCCAGCAATATCAGGATGACTGCCAGCTTCACATTCTTATATTTACGACTCCGACTATCTTCGCCTTTCATACGGCTTTTCTTCAAATGAGAAGTACCCTGTACAAAAGTTCCTTTAATAGAAGGCTTATATTCTTCCTCAGCCTCTTCTATACCCATCTCACGTTTTACTTTACGTACACGCTCCTCCATAGCCTCCTTACGGGGATCGTAATAGATGGGTTTATGTTCATACTGGCGAGGTTTCCTTACATTATAAAATGAGAAAAGTGCCATAATCTTAATCTTTTAAATATCTAACTGCTAATGTACGAATTTATTACTTCTCTGCGGTACATCTTCAGCTTTTCTTTTTACCTCCCGAAATATATCATCTTTATTCTCAGGTCGTAAATAGTCAAACCAATAAAAGTCTTTTAAAGTTTTCTGATCGGGCCGTAAATCCGGGATAGGGGTCAGCACTCCCTGAGGAGTAGGCCATATTTTAAGTTTTTCTAACTGTCCTTCATGAACCCAGATCGTTAAAAATCCACTTTGAGTCTGATTCATTCCGATCTTCGTACCATCTCCTTCCAATGGATAGAAAATGGATTCTGCATTCCCGCTCACATCTATCTGCCGGACGGTCTGTTCTTCAAAATAAGCTTTGAGGTCATTCCCTTTCAATTGGTTGTAGTAAGTAGAATCCAGGTATTGTATGGCAAAAGCGAACTGAATCACATGTGCATGGTCTATCGTACTATCATTCAAATAAATATGGATCGTATCTCCATATATTTGATATTCTTCATTCCACAAGACAGGTTCTGTATACATACGGAGAATAGAGTCACGCGTATTATATTGCATAGAATCACAGACTCCCTGAATATCCGTCCGATAGAAACGAACACCGTAATAAGCTTTAATTTCCCGGTAAGCAGAATCCAGTGTGATCATCTGAAGGGTGTCAGCATGCAAATACAACGTATCACTCTGAGAATATTCCAGAAAACGGGCACTATCCGTTGCAAATGCAAATTCCGTAAATTCATTATAATAACCATAATGTCCTTCCAAGGTCACCTTTTGCACGGTATCCACCAGCTGCATATTACCAAAAGCCTCTCCGAAACCCGCCTCCTGATCATAAGCAATAGAATCCCCGATCAATATTTTACTTCCGGAAACGACCTGAGAACGATCCAGCAACAAAGAGGTGTTGTTTAATGTATCATACCATCCACGGGAAGAATAGATCGTAGCACTATCAGAAACGATCACGGAAGGACCCAGGATCGTAGCGATCTTTGTTTCAGAATTGTAGTGTAAAGTATCGGAATATAAAATAAACTGAGGATTTTCCAGTCTTACGCTGTCATTAAAGATAGACAATTTAGTCTCCGGAGAATATTGTCCATAGAAAGAGGTCAGCTCATTCTCTTCATCCACGACCATTCCCCCTTCAAAGTAGTAGCCAATATCTGCTATCCGGTCATAATTCAGACTATCTGTGAAAAGTGTCAGGTCACCATTCTCCATCCGGACATTCTCGCGCAACCTGGCTAACTGGGTATTACCATCATAGTGAAGATAATTTCCATAAACGAAAAGTGTATCTCCCTGCTCCATCCGGACATTACTGAAAGCTTCCAGAGAATTATCCAGTTCATAGAAATAGGCACTGTCACAATACATATAGGAGCTGTCATGCCGGAACACAACATCTCCTATTAATATCTGTGCGTCCGGATTTACCTCCCTGTCGAAAGATAATGTATTGGCATGCTCCAGATAGATTTTCGTCTTTTTATTGTCTATGCTATCCGTAGACTGACTGTACAGCTTAATAGATAGCAGACTTAGAACGGTAATTAAAAATAGTTGTATGAATGTTCTCATTCTTTAATCCAACCAGGATATTCGAAGTCACAATTTCCCCATCCATCACTAATACGGACATAGGTACTTTTCTGCTGTTTCCGGATCCACTGATCGAGCAGTTCCTCTCTCTTCTTCGATTCAACAATTGCTTTCAGAGCCTGGTAGTCATCTGACAAATTTGCTTTATGGCTTTCTGTTCTGTCTTTTAGCTTCACAATAGCCACCACCTCTTTCTGTATTTTATTGATCATTGTAAATGGTTTTGATATGTCACCCACCTCCATATTGTAAACTATTTTACCAATCTCCGGTGGAAGTTCCTGCATTTCAAACTTAGGAGTTCCATAATTTTCACTCTCATAATTTGAATTCACCATCAATCCTTTGTTGTTTCGGGTATCTTTATCATAAGACACAAAGGTGGCAGCCTCTTCAAATGTGAACTTATTTGCCTGCAGGTCTGCATACAAAGAGTCCAGTTTAGCAGTAGCTTCTTCTATTTTCTTATCTGACACTTTAGGTCTCAGAAGAATATGACGGGCATTAATACGATCCCCACGTTTTTCAATTAACTGAATAATATGATATCCATATTCTGTTTCCACAATACGGGATACACGGTTCGGGTCATTTAGATTAAAAGCAACATTCGCAAATTCAGGTAAAAGGTTCCCCTTTCCAGTAAATCCTAATTCCCCACCACGTTTGGCAGATTCAGTGTCTTCCGAATATAAACGGGCCAGTGTAGAAAATTCCATTTGCCCCGAAGTGACTTGTTCCGTAAACTCCCTCAAACGGGCTTTAATCCCATCTGTTTCCTCAAAGGAGATC
>JAJQEE010000008.1 GCA_021201865.1 Tannerellaceae bacterium
GGGTAACAAATGGTGTGCACATGCCAACCTGGGCTGCTACTGAATGGAAGCAGTTCTATACCAACCATTTTGACAAAACGTTCATGCAGGATCAGTCTAATAAAAAGATCTGGTCTGCCGTTCAGAATGTGAAAGATGAAGAGATCTGGAATATCCGCGTAGGATTAAAAAATAAACTGATTGATTACATCAAAAAACAATTCAGAGAAAGCTGGTTGAAAAACCAGGGAGATCCTTCCCAGGTGGTTTCTATCATCGAGAAGATCAATCCGAATGCACTGTTAATAGGTTTCGGCCGCCGTTTTGCTACTTATAAACGTGCCCACCTGTTATTTACGGATCTGGAGCGTCTGGCTAAGATCGTAAACAACGAACAATATCCGATTCAGTTCATCTTTACAGGAAAAGCCCACCCGGCAGATGGTGGTGGACAGGGATTGATCAAACACATCGTTGAGACCTCCCGCCGTCCTGAATTCTTAGGAAAGATCATCTTCCTCGAAAACTATGATATGCGTCTGGCACGCCGTCTGGTGACAGGTGTGGATGTGTGGTTAAACACGCCTACCCGTCCGTTGGAAGCGTCCGGTACTTCCGGTGAAAAAGCGGAGATGAACGGGGTTCTGAACTTCTCGGTATTAGATGGATGGTGGTATGAAGGTTACAAAGAAGGGGCCGGTTGGGCATTGACTGACAAACATACCTATGAAAACCAGCAATATCAGGATCAGTTGGATGCGGCTACGATTTATCACATCCTGGAAACTGAAATTATTCCGACTTACTATACCAAAAATAGTAAAGGATACTCTCCGGAATGGATCCAGTACATCAAAAACTCAATTTCTGAGATCGCTCCTGACTATACGATGAAACGTATGTTGGATGACTACATCGACCGTTTCTATAATAAACTGGCGACCCGTTCTGCCCAACTGACAGAGAATAAGTTTGCAAAAGCAAAAGAGATTGCTGCATGGAAACAGGAAGTGGCTGCTAACTGGGATAACTTTGAAGTGGAATCCTTTACCTGCGACAGAGACCTGACAGCTAATCCTCCGATCGTTGGAGAAGAGTATACTTATAATGTAGTGATCGACCGCAAAGAGATGAAAGGTATGCTGGGTGTAGATATGGTGGTTACAAAAGAGAACCCGGAGACTCACCAGTTAGACTTTGTTGAATCTACTCCTTTCAAACTGATGAAAGAAGAAGGCTCTAAACTATACTATGAAGTAAAAGCGACTTCTGCTGAGGCTGGCATACATAAATTAGGATTCCGTGTGTATCCTTTGAATAAAGACCTTCCTCACCGTATGGACTTTGCCTATGTTCGTTGGATTTAATCTATCGAACGATACGATACAAAAAAAGCTATCCTGGTTCAGGGTAGCTTTTTTATGATATCCACCTGTTATATTTATTAGTCAGGAAGCACGCTGGCATCAAAACTGATGGGAAGCAACGAAGAAGCTCCATCCATCACATAGATTTCTTCCGCACCGCAAAGTAGGATCTCCAAATTGGCACCTGCCCGCATTTCGGATTCAAGCAATACCTGGCGACAACCGCCACATGGAGCAGCCAGCCCTACCTGTTTACCTCCAACCAAAGCTGTTACGGCAATTGCTTTTACCGGAACATCCGGATAGATTGCTCCTGCATAAAACAAAGCCACTCGTTCCGCACATAACCCGGAAGGATAAGCTGCATTTTCCTGATTACTACCTTTTACCACCACACCATTTTCCAACCGTACAGCAGCCCCTACGTAAAACTTAGAATAGGGTGCATAGGCATCTTTTGCAGCAGAAATCGCCTCATTCATCAATTCCACCTGTTGTTGGGTCAACTCCTCTTTCGTGTACACACGGATAGCTGTTTCCAGTTTAATTTCTTTCATATCGTTTCTTTTCCGGCAAATATAAAGAATCTTATTCATAAAAAAACAGGATCACCCGGGTTGGATAATCCTGTTCCTTATTTCTTATAAAGCTTGCCTTATGCTTCTGCTACTATTTCCTTTACAGAAACAAAAGATCTGTTTTCTTTTCCTTTGTGGAAAGTCACAACACCGTCAATAAGAGCATACAAAGTATGGTCTTTGCCGATACCTACGTTTTTGCCTGGATGATGGGCTGTACCTCTCTGGCGAACAATAATGTTACCAGCTTTTGCTACTTCACCACCGAAAAGCTTAACTCCTAACCGTTTGCTATGTGATTCACGGCCGTTCTTCGAACTACCTACACCTTTCTTATGTGCCATTTCTTTACTACTCTTTTAAATGTTAAGCAACAATTTCTTTAATACTTACTTCTGTGAACTGCTGACGGTGACCGTTCAGTTTACGGTATCCTTTTCTTCTCTTTTTGTGGAAGATCAACACTTTGTCACCTTTTACAAGTGGAGAAAGTACTTCACAAACTACTTTTGCTCCTTCTACGGTAGGCGCACCTACGGTAATTTCACCATTGTTGTCTACTAACAACACTTTTTCAAATTCAACAACAGCACCGCTTTCCGCGTTCTGGATGTGATGAACAAACAATTTTTTACCTTGTTCTGCTTTAAATTGCTGTCCGTTAATTTCTACGATTACGTACATCTGTCTTTATTCATTAAACAGGATTATTTCCGGGGGTGGATGACTTTTCATCTCTTCTTTACCCTTGAGGAATTTCAGTGTGCAAAATTACGGCTTCTTTACTTAATGTGCAAGTATTCAGGATGAAATATTTACATTAAAATCAGGAAAAAGAGAACTAAAAGTTTTCATTCGTATTTCTCTCTTCTTTATGGATTATTCTTTTATATTTGTAATTGACATTTAATAAACACAAAGAATGAATTACTACGAAATTAAGTTCAAATACGCCTCTACTCTGGAAAAAGAAGTTGTCAATGATGTGTTGGCCGGGGAATTAGGCGAAATTGGATTTGAGAGTTTTACGGAAGATGAGGAAGGGATATCTGCCTATATCGCAGAAGCTTCGTATGATGAAAAAGTATTAACTGAAAAACTGGCAGCCTTCCCGCTGGAAGGGCTTCAGTTCGAATATACTTCTGTCTTTATCGAAGGAAAAGATTGGAATGAAGAATGGGAGAAAAATTATTTCAAACCGATCCGGATTGGTCATGAGTGCATTATTCATGCCTCTTTCCACGAAAAGGAACCCGGATATGCGTTTGATATTGTGATTGATCCTAAAATGGCCTTTGGCACCGGCAATCATGAAACAACCTACCTGATGATCAGCGAGTTGTTAAGATTAGACGTACAAAGTAAATCATTTCTGGATATGGGTTGCGGAACAGCTGTTTTAGCGATCTTAGCCTCCATCAAAGGAGCCAGCCCGGTTGTGGCAATTGATATCGATGAATGGGCCTATGAGAATGCACTTGAAAATATACGGTTAAACCATACTTCAGGAATTGAGGTTTTATTAGGCGGAGCAGAACAATTAGAGAAGCTGGGAGATTTTGACATTGTATTTGCCAATATCAACCGGAATATTTTGTTAAACGATATGCATCTGTATGCTTCCCATATGAAAAAAGGAGCCACCCTTTTCATGAGCGGTTTTTATCAGGAAGACATCCCGGCAATCGAAGAAGAATGCCGGCGAAACGGGCTGACTCTCTTATCCCATACGGAAAAGAATAACTGGGTAGCTGTAAAGGTGATTAAACAAAACATTCTTTAACAACAAAAGTTAACAGAAAGATAAACTATCATATCTTTAAAATCGTTATATTTATAGAAACTTCTAAATCAGAAAGAGTATGAAAAATGTAGATTCTAAATTATTACTTGGTCTGGTGGTAGGTGCTGCCGTCGGAGCAGCTGTGGGCTATTTGGCCGCTACAGACAAAAGAGAGCAGTTGGTTGATGAACTGAACACGGTACTGGGCAAAGTAAAAGAAGGAGTAAACACTGCCTACAACAAGTACAAAGAGACCGGCATGGAAATGCTGAAAGCTGCGAAAGAAGGAAAAGAAGAAGTAGTAAACAACGAAGCTAACAGCTAATTAAACTTGTATGGAAAAAGATTCAGGAAATTTTTTCCGTGAATTGAAAGAAAATGTAAAGACTTATGCAGAACTAAAACTTGAGTTTCTGAAATTAAGCACTTATGAGAGAGTTGGCAGGGTTCTTGCCAAACTCTCATATGGCTTAATTTTGATTGCTATGATCTTATTTGCGTTACTTTTCCTTTTCTTTTCAGCGGGATATTATTTAGGAGAGTTACTGGGTTCATATGGATTAGGCTTTTTATGTGTCGCCCTATTCTATGTGTTACTGATCATACTGATTATAGTGTTTAAACGTCAGATCAGTGATTTTGTATTAAACGAGATCATTGCGGCCTTAAACATAAATGACGATAAAGAAGAGCAACTTAATGAAATTGAAGAAAGTGAAGAATTCTCTGACGGAATATGAAAAGTTACTTGCTGAAAAATGCAGAGTAAAAGCCAGCTATAAAGAACTTGAATATAAAATGGATGAAGATCTGAAATATCTTCAGCACCATGGGGGAAGTATGATCCTTTCTTCTATCACTTCTACGATCTTCCCCAAATCAAAAGATCATCACCAGGAGGGTCCGGACGAAACAGAAAAATCTTCCGGTTTACTGGGATCTTTAAATTTTTCGGACTATCTATCCATAGGTAAAAGCCTGTTACCGGTCGCTTTCAGCATTGCTCAACCTTTCCTGATCTCGTGGGGATTAGGAAAAGTACAATCCGGGTTAACACATTCTTTACTGAAATGGTGGAAACACAGAAAGAAGAAATAGCTCTAACAATTAATTTATGTTAGAGGAGATGTTTTTTGTGGGCATATTATAAGGTACTATAAAAAAACATAATTACATTTGCAGTCGTTAAAACAAATGCAAGATGAAACGAATCACGAGTCATTTAGTAGCATTCTTATTTTTATTGATCTTTTTGGCTTCATGCGCTACACCTTGCGGCTGTTAAAGTTATGTGTACAAACTATTTTTAATAAACCCATAAAAGATTTATTACAATGATTAAAGTAGGTATTAACGGTTTCGGCCGTATCGGACGTTTAGTTTTCCGTGCTGCTCAAGGTAACAGCAATATCCAGGTAGTTGGTATCAATGACCTTATTAGTGTTGAATACATGGCTTACATGTTGAAATATGACACTATGCACGGTAGATTCGACGGAACTGTTGAAATTAAAGACGGTAATTTAGTAGTTAACGGTAACTCTATCCGCGTAACTGCTGAGAGAAATCCTGCTGATTTGAAATGGGATGCTGTAGGTGCTGAGTATGTTGTTGAATCAACTGGTTTGTTCCTTTCTAAAGAATCAGCTCAGGGTCACATCGACGCTGGTGCTAAATATGTAGTGATGTCAGCTCCTTCTAAAGACGATACTCCTATGTTCGTTTGCGGTGTGAACCTGGACAAATACGAAAAAGGAACTCAGTTCGTTTCTAACGCTTCTTGTACTACTAACTGTCTGGCTCCTATCGCTAAAGTATTGAATGACAAATTCGGTATCGTAGACGGTTTGATGACTACAGTTCACGCAACAACTGCTACTCAGAAAACAGTGGACGGTCCTTCAGTAAAAGACTGGAGAGGTGGTCGTGCCGCTGCCGGTAACATCATTCCTTCTTCTACAGGTGCTGCTAAAGCTGTAGGTAAAGTAATTCCTGAACTGAATGGTAAATTAACAGGTATGGCTTTCCGCGTTCCTACTTTGGACGTTTCTGTAGTTGACTTAACAGTTAACTTAGCAAAAGAAACTTCTTATGCTGACATCTGCGCTGCAATGAAAGAAGCTTCTGAAGGTGAATTGAAAGGTATCCTGGGTTATACAGACGAAGAAGTAGTATCTTCTGACTTCTTAACTGACCCACGTACTTCTATCTTCGATGCTAAAGCTGGTATTCAGTTGACTCCAACATTCGTTAAAGTTGTATCCTGGTATGACAACGAGTGGGGTTACTCAAACAAAGTATTAGGTTTGATCGAACACATGGCTAAAGTAAACGCATAATCGTTACAAGCATATAGGAAAAGGCAACCCAAAAGGTTGCCTTTTTTATTACCTTTGTTTCATAATGAAGAATTATGAACTAATAACGGTATTAGGTCCCACAGCTTCCGGTAAGACATCTTTTGCCGCAGCTTTGGCTGCCTATTTAGATACGGAGATCATCAGTGGGGATTCCCGGCAGATCTATCGCTCCATGGATATCGGCACAGGCAAAGATCTGGCCGACTATGTTGTCAATGGCAAACTGATCCCCTACCACCTGATCGACATTTGTGAGCCGGGATATAAATATAATGTATTTGAGTATCAACATGACTTTTTCCGTGCATATGAATCCATCCGGGAGAAAGGAAAAATACCGGTTCTTTGCGGTGGTACGGGGATGTATATCGAAGCAGTGATAAAAGGTTATAAGCTACTGGATGTTCCTGAAAACCCGGAACTACGGGAATTCTTAAAAGATAAGTCTCTGAAAGAGTTGGAAGAAATTCTGTCTGGTTACAAAGTCCTTCACAACAAAACAGATGTAGATACGGCACAAAGAGCAATCCGGACGATTGAGATTGAGGAATATTATAAGAATGAAGCACCGGCGCAAACGGAATATGAACCTATTGATAGTCTCATCATTGGTATAGATATTAACCGGGAATTACGCCGGGAGAAAATATCAAAACGGCTACGGACACGTTTGGAAGAAGGAATGGTAGAAGAGGTAAAAGGAATTCTGGCCACAGGCGTCCAACCGGAAGATCTGATCTATTATGGATTAGAATATAAATTTCTCACTTTATATATCATAGGAGAGATCTCTTATGAGGAAATGGTCTCTCAACTTGAGATCGCGATCCATCAGTTTGCCAAACGGCAAATGACCTGGTTCAGAGGTATGGAAAGACGGGGATTTACAATCCACTGGCTGGAAGCGACTCTTCCGACAGAAGTCAAAATAGAAAAAACACTTCATTTACTACAAGAAAGAAAATAGACAACGATGATCACGAATAAAGATTTATGTAATAAAGAGAACTTCTTCCTGTTAGCAGGGCCGTGTGTAATTGAAGGAGAAGAGATGGCTTTACGAATCGCAGAAAGAATTATAAGAATTACGGATAAGTTAAACATTCCGTATGTGTTTAAGGGTTCCTACCGGAAGGCTAACCGCTCCCGGATTGATTCGTTTACCGGGATTGGGGATGAAAAAGCACTTAAGGTATTACGCAAAGTACAGGAGACATTCGGGATTCCGACCGTCACGGATATTCATGAAACCCATGAAGCAGCCATGGCAGCAGAATACGTGGATATCCTCCAGATACCGGCCTTTCTTTGCCGGCAAACAGATCTGTTGATTGCCGCAGCAGAGACCGGAAAGATCGTTAATATCAAAAAAGGACAGTTCCTTTCTCCGGGGGCTATGCAGTTTGCCGTACAAAAAGTGGCAGACGCAGGCAATCCGAACGCTATGATCACAGAACGGGGTACAACCTTTGGATATACGGACCTGGTGGTGGATTACAGAGGAATTCCACAAATGAAGGATTTTGGTTATCCTGTGATTATGGATGTGACTCACTCGCTCCAACAACCAAATCAAACTTCCGGAGTCACCGGTGGACTCCCCTCTTTAATAGAAACCATTGCTAAAGCAGCTATCGTGGTGGGAGCTGACGGGTTGTTTATTGAGACACACCCGGAACCGGGAATTGCCAAATCGGACGGAGCCAATATGCTGCCTCTTGATTTACTGGAAAATCTCCTGACCAGACTGGTAAAGGTCCGTCAGGCGATCCGGGAATAAAAAACATACCATATCCATAGCAGAACGGTTATAGGCTTTTTTATGAGCTTATAACCGTTTCTGTTATATCTTGACTCTTTAGTCATTATCCCAGTTTACTGATCTTTCTCAACCTCTCCTCATCAATCAGTTTAATCTTTCTACCGTCCAGTGCTATAATTCTTTCCGATACGAAAGTGGATAGTGTACGAATAGCGTTGGAAGTGGTCATATTAGACAAATTAGCCAGATCTTCACGGGCAAGATAGATACTCAATGTCGCCCCATCTTCTTCCAGACCATAGCTATCTTTCAGGAATAATAGAGATTCTGCCAGACGACCGCGTATATGTTTCTGCGTTAAATTAACGGTTCTTTCATCCGCCACCCCTAAATCAATCGATAGTTGCCGGATAAAGAACATGGTCAGATTCGGATTACCCATTAATAGCTCTGTAACCACTGTCATAGGGATCAGGCACACAGTGGATGCTTCAAATGCAGAAGCATTGGTTAAATAATCCTCCTGGGCAAAATGAGCGCGGTAGCCAAAGTACTGAATAGGTTTAATCATCCGGATGATCTGGCCTCTTCCACCTACACCTTCCTTAAAGATCTTTACCTTACCTTTCAGTAAGCACATCATATCCTTGGGTTCATCGCCTTCACAATAGATCAACTCGTTACGTTTGAAATGCTGTATCGATGAATTCTTACGAAGTACATCCCGTTCCTTATCGTTCAGTACTCTCCAAACTTCTGATAAACTGGCCGAAATATCGACCTCTTCTTTTTGCTGTTTAACCACGACTGTTGTATAACATACTTATGAAGCACAAATGTACAATTTTTCTTTTGAAAATATAAACGTTTTGACGCAGAAAATGTTCTTAACATATCATTTTAACCCGTATCCGGGAGAATATTTAGATTTTATTCAGTATGTTTGTTGACAAAGCGATATAACCGTTGAAAAAATTTATTGCCATATGTATATTGATTTTCCTGACTATAAACGCCCTTGCTTTACCAGAGGGCGATTATAGGAAAACTCCCGTTTTCTTTCGTAAAACGGTTTCTCCCTCTACCCTAAAGGCTGATTCCATTATGAAACTGGTAATCGCCAGTGCAATTCGTTACGAAAATTTACTTTCCAGTTACGAAACAGAAATCTATATCAAAGGCCGTTCGGAAATTCTGAAAAGTAACTTCCTTCTCCGGTTTGGTCATAATCTATTTCCGGTAAACCGGAGAAACAAAGACATGGTATTTGAGATTGTCAGCCATTCCCGGCTTGATTCTCCCCATACTTTTTTCCATGATTTTGAAGCGATCAACGGAAGTAGTATACCGAATAGTAAAAAGCAGGAAGAGGTTTTACAATTCCTGAACCTTAACGTCTATTCCTCCACTGCTTATAATGATGGTATTTTGATGCCAATGGCCAAAAATGCTTTCAAATATTATAACTTTAATCTGGAAAGTGTGGAAGAAACAGAAGGATTCAAAATATATAAAATACGCTTCTTACCTAAACAATGGAGCCAGAATCTGGTCAGTGGGGATCTCTACATCATAGATAAATGGTGGACAATTGATAAGATTGATCTCAATGGCAGATATGCTTTCGCTGAATTTAATTTAGTCATGGATTTTAGCAGGGATTACCAGAAGTTCATTTTACCGGAAAAAGCAGATCTTTTTTTAAGGTATAAGGTCCTGGGGAATACGGTGGTAAGTACTTACCATACTAATTTCAATTTTAAAGCTGTGGAATGGCGGGAAACGGAAAGGCCGAAAAGAAGACATGAAAATTTAGACCTTTCCCGGTATTACAGGTTATCCGCGGACACAGTACCCATTATTCAGGATAGTACTTACTGGGCCGGGAAAAGAGATATACCATTGACCCCTGAGGAAGAAAACCTGTATGAAGTAAAAAGAAAAGAGATCAATGCGCAGGCGGATACTTCAGAAGCGATGAAATATCTCAAATTTACAGAGAAACTAACGAATACGGTTCATATGAATTATCACACCACCCATATTCGTTATTCCGGATTTCTGAATCCTTTCCAGTTAGGTTATTCAGGGAGGAATGGGATTACCTATAGGCAAAGGGTCCGGATCAGTAAAACTTTCGATAATGACCGGCAAATCCGTTTCCGTCCGGAAGCCGGTTATGTATTTAAAAGGAAAGAACTATTCTTCAAACTGGGTGCGGACTGGGAATATTTACCGGAAAAAAGAGGCATTTTAAGCCTGAATGCCGGAAATGATAATAATAATTATTCATCGGAAATCATGAATGATATTATTGATATGGTCAACGATAGCACGTTTAACTTCGAGAATCTCAACTTTAAATACTTCCGGCATTATTTTGTAGAAGTAAAAAATAACATTGAAGTGATGAACGGGTTTGAAGTTACGGCTGCTCTCTCCTATCACCGGAGATTAGCGGTAAAAGATAAGAACAAGGATGGAACGAACGACGAAGAAATTGTAGATTGGATCAATGAAAGATATAATGACTTTATCCCGACTATCGGATTTTCTTATACCCCCCGCCAGTACTACCGGATGGACGGAAAACGAAAGGAGTATGTCTATTCTTATTTCCCGACCTTTACGATTGAATTTGGTAGAAGTATTCCGGGAGTGCTGGGAAGTACAGGGAATTTTGAACGGATTGAAGCAGATCTCCATCAAAGTATCAATGTAGGACTGTTGAGACGGATCAACTACCGGATCAGCGGAGGTCTTTATACACGGCAGAAATCGACCTACTTTGCAGACTTCCGGTATTTCCGGAGAAGATATTTCCCTGAGACATGGGGTGATCAGATTGGTGGAGTATTTAACACTTTGAAAAGTGAATGGTACAACACTTCTGATAAATATATACAGGGACATTTCATGTACCAGAGTCCTTTTCTCCTGCCTAAACTATTTAAGAAAAACACGTCCAAACATATTTTATCCGAACGGTTTTACTACAGCCATTTATGGACTCCGGTTCTACCCAGTTACAGTGAAGTTGGCTACGGAGTAGGAAACCATATTTTTAATGTCGGTATATTTGCCGGTTTCGAGAAATATGAATTCCAGAATATCAGTTTCAAATTTGCCTTTGAACTATTCCAGTAGGTTACAAAGGGCGGGCTACGATGATGCCTGTAATATTCTTTATGTTTTCCACATACCGGTGAATAGGGTCGGGATTGATAATAACTTCCTTTGCATTCAGCGAGGCATGGATAAAGGTGGTTTCTCTTCCCTGCTTATAAACAATTCCGACATGGGTCACATCTAATCCATCTATGGCCGTAGTAAAGCATACGATATCACCGTTTTGCAATTTATCAGTGATGGATGGGATCTCGTTTTCCGGAACATACGCATGAGGCCTCTGATTAATCTCCCTCTCTATGGCTGCCATCTTTTGGGTTAATTCCGGCTGGGATTTCAATTGTTTATAACTATCCGGATGAGAAGACATAAAAGACAGGTTTACATGCAAAGGAACTCCCCCTGTTTCTTTAGTTACATCCCATATAATACCGGCCTTTTCGTTATCCTGTATCCAGT
>JAJQEE010000115.1 GCA_021201865.1 Tannerellaceae bacterium
TTTAAAACTATGTTATATAAATAATTTAGCAGGAAGTTCCTCGTTATAACATTCATAAATAAACCTGTTTTTAAACCCGGAAAGGATAGAAAGATTATAGGGAGGGTGTCTATTTATATAAATCAAAACAAAGGTTATAACTGTTATATATACAGGAAAGTTATATGGATAACGTAAATTATTAGATCAAAATAGATATGAAAACGTATATAGGTTCTTTTTTAGTAGCACTTATGCTACTCAGTGGGTGTAGTAGTGTGCCCTTAACAGGAAGAAAACAGGTGTTGCTGGTGCCGGAGAGTGAAGTCCTTTCCGCCAGTCTTACCCAGTATAATGATTATATTCAACATGCTAAATTATCGACCGATAAAGCAGGTACCGAAAAGGTCGTACGGGTTGGGAGACGAATCGCTGCCGCTACGGAGTCTTATATGAATTCGCATGGTCTGGCGGATGAGGTGAAGAACTTTTCCTGGGAATTTAATCTCGTAGCGGATAATCAGGTAAACGCCTTCTGTATGCCGGGAGGAAAAATCGTGGTTTATGAAGGACTTTTAAAACTCACCTCTACAGATGATGAATTAGCTGTAGTAGTAGGACATGAGGTTGCACATGCGGTAGCCAAACATTCCAATGAACGGATGAGCCAACAGGTACTGGCTCAATATGGAAACGCCATACTGGGTACCGCTTTGAGTGGAAGTTCCGCAGTTACACAGGCAGTAGCAGGAACAGTATATGGATTAGGGTCTCAATATGGTGTCATGTTGCCTTATTCCAGGAAACATGAACTGGAAGCGGATCATCTGGGGTTGATCTTTATGGCTATGGCCGGATATAATCCGGATGCGGCCGTTACATTTTGGCAAAAGATGGCGGCACAGGGAAATGCCTCGCCTGAATTTACCAGTACTCACCCCAGTGACGCGAACCGGATCGCGCAAATAAAGAAATATCTACCGGAGGCCAAAAGTTATATGCCTAAACAGTAATACCCATTTTCTGCATCAGAAAACAGGCGTTCATGTTTTGTGCAATCCCTTCGCGTAACTGGTAAGAGAAGGTCAGTTCATCATGGGTAATATCTGCTTCAAAACGATAATTCTTCACATATTCCGGATATTCCTCCTGAAGTGTACCCAGGATCAGGTCGTGTGTCGCAATAATACCACAGGTTTTATAAGAAACTAATTGTTTGATCAATGCTAAGGAACCTTTCTGTTTATCGACAGAATTGGTTCCTTTTAATATTTCATCCAGGATAATGAAAAGCTCTTCTCCTTGTTGTAGACGGTCAATGATCATTTTCAGTCGTTTCAACTCGGCAAAGAAATAGGATTCGTTACTCACTAATGAATCGGAGGTACGGAGACTGGTCACTAAGTGAGCCGGGTAAATTGTCAGCTGTTCCGCACATACAGGTGCTCCTACACGTGCCAGCAGGAAGTTGATCCCGATCGTCCGGAGAAACGTACTTTTGCCTGCCATATTGGCTCCTGTGACAATCATAAAAGAGGGACTTTTCTCTATGGAAATATCATTTCTGACACACATATCCCTTGGAAGGAGCGGATGTCCCAGGGCTTTTCCCGACATACGGAAGTAGGAGTCTGCAAGGGCGGGATACGTATAGTCCGGATGATTAAAGGCGAATCCGGCTAACGAACACAAAGCATCAAAACGGGCTAAGGCATCAAACCAGTTTTCTACCTCTTGTCCGTAGGTTTCCATCCATCTCTCTATTTGCCAGGCGGAACGGTTTTCCCGTATGGTAAACAGGTTTAGGATAGCCCCTCCCATATTTCCCCGTTGGTCTAATATGCGTATATAACCGGATAACTTTTTAATCGCCTGCGAAGCAGTTACTTTATTTTTGAGAAGCAGACTACTTATTTCTTTTAATTCCACGGACTTGAAACTGTCATCCTCGATACTTTTAAATAATTTGGCATATATGGAAAAGATATGCTCCATTTTATTAACCTTATCATGTATTTTGTTGATGCTTCCGATTTTGCAGTAGGCAATAAAAAAAGAGAGTGGAAAATAGATCGGTAAAATAATAGGAGGAAGCAATTCCAGCAATGTCAATATCAAAATCAACATCCACAGGAGAGGTACTGCCCATATCAATACCGGCCAGATCTTATTCCGGAAATTGAAGGTGGGATTCGTCAGATGGGAAATCAATGCTGTGTCATTTTTTTCTCCGGAGGAAAGTTTGCCGGTTACATAGAAATGCTGTCGGAGTTGTGTCAGACCGGATAATTCCTGTACAGCTTCCTGGCGTTGAAGAATCTTCTTTTTATCAGACAGTGGATGCAGGAACCAGTCGGTCAATCGTTCGCGTCCCGGATAAGTCACTGTCCGGTTCAGGGATTGAAAAAAAGAACGTTCTCCAAACAGGTCGAGATCCAGACTGAACGAATGTTCCCCATTGATCTTATCCGGCGCACCGTCATAAGCGGAAAAATCATAGTCTAAGCCTTTCAACTCGTTATTACTGGCTGATATAAGCCCTTCGGCATACGCTTTTCGTTTGGAAAGAAAATTATGATAGGCCATCAGGATAATAAAAGGAATAACGAACAGCAGAATCCCACCGGTAAGGGTGAGCCCGTTCGTATCCTTCAGGAACCAGATCGCAGCGATCATACCTGCAACTAATAACAGCCGGATGGTCCCCATCAGATGAATTTTCTTTTTTAAATTGTTTACACGAAGAGAATATGCTTCAACAATGCCTCTGTAATAACCATACACTTTTTCCATGAAAGCAAAGGTAAAAAAATGAACATACTCAAATAGAATCTGTTTATAAAATAAAAGATACTTGTTAATGGCTATTATGTATTCTAAAACCTTCATGCGGGAAGGACTTATCCTGTTATTCCTTTTTTTACTGTGTGACTCTGTCCTCTCAGATACTGGAAGATGCAAAGGATCAATATAATGCGGACAGCGTAAGGGCTCAACTGGATCAGGGTCCCTATTTTACGTTGTTCAAGGATAACTATTTTATCGGGGGAACTACCCTGGGACATAAGCCTACCAGTACGAATTCCGATGTCAAGTTTCAGTTAAGTATTTCCCAACGGTTAACCAAGAGCCGTTTACCATTTGATTCCTATCTTTTCATACAATTTACTCAAAAAGCTTTCTGGAACGTATTCCAGGAGTCTCTGCCGATGCGCGATCTGAACTTTAATCCGGGAATTGGTCTCGGACGTCTGATCATTTCGAGAGATAATAAATATATTGGGGAAGGCTATCTGATGATTGAGCATGAATCGAACGGGAAAGATAGTATCTGGTCACGAAGCTGGAACCGGATAACCTTTGCGACAGCTGTCGTATTAAATAACAATTTTGAAGCTCAGTTTAAAGCCTGGATTCCTATTATTGACGGACAAAACAATAAAGATATTCTGAAGTATAATGGGGTCGTACAGTTCGCCGGAAATTACCGGACAGATAGTCGTTTGTTTAATGTGGGACTTGTGTTAACGAAACGAGCCAAATGGGATTTTGGATTTAATACGCAGATAGAACTTAGCTATAGATTCAACAGGCGGGAAAATCAATATCTCTTTTTGCAATATTATAACGGGTACGGAGAAAATCTGTTGGAGTATAATAAATACCAGAATAAGATCCGACTCGGTTTTGTGATCAAACCGCAGGACTTTAGCTTTTATTGAATTGAAAATTGAAAATGGAGAATTGAAAATGAAAATACGTGTCTGATTCATTTTCAATTCTCCATTCTCAATTATTTCAGCGTGCGGCGAAATAAGAATAACCATCGGCTACCTGCCGGAAGGCTAATACTCCTGCCGGATTTGCTTCCACAGTCATTTTCTGACCGTCAGGAAGGTACATCACTACTTCGTCATTTTCTGTATATCTGAGAAGTTTACGGCTATCTCCATTCAGTTCCAGAGACCAGCTATTCTCTACTTCATCAAAAACAAACTCTACGGTCTGGGCTTCTCCTTCTTTTTGAATAGAATAACCGTCTGCCTTGGTTTCAACGAGATAAACGCCGTTTTCTGTTTCGATAGTTTGTATAGTAGACATTTCTACCGGATTATTTCCACTCCAAAATTCAATGGAATTAATCACCAGAATATCTGCCAGAACAGCAATCTCATATACAGGAACGATATGGAAGGCGATAAATACCAGCTCATTGACAAATTTGCTGTCAATACCTTTGTTCCATGTTAAAAGCTTGTTTGTCAGATTGAAAGAACCAATACAGGAGGAGAACAAAACACTTCCGGCAACGGTCGTTGCCAACAACATAGAGATACTTTTTTCTTCATGAATATTAATTTTATGTTTAAATAAACGTAGCTTCAGAATTGATTCCTAATTTAAGTCAAAGATCACTTAATAAACATTTATGTTTCTATATTGTTTGAAATAAGTGTACTTAAAGAAGAAAAAATTGTCCAAAATTAATGATATAACTTGAAATGTGATAGAGAATTAAACTTTTTTGTTCACTTCTCTCACTCAGGACTTTTTTTAATCTTCTTTTAAGCTTTACATAGAAAGGCTTATTTGTAGCATTGCATAAATGGCGTTATCTTTGTACCAAATTAAAATAGAAGAAGATTGATCCTTCAAAAAGGTATGGCAAGAGGTACGAAACGAAATTATAAAAGACGTTCCGGTAATCCGAGAGGATGGAACGTGACAGTAGAAGAAAATAATACCCTATTAGAATTTCTTTTTCAGGTATTAAAAGATCAGAGTAAAAGTTCTGTAAAAGGAATGCTAAAGCATGGACAGATCTCGGTAAATGGAAGAGTCTCTACCCAGTTTGATACTCCTCTGGAAGTGAAAGATGTAGTAGGTATAAGTTATGAGAGAGGAAAAATTGAGTTCAATCATCCGAAAGTACAGGTTTTGTGGGAAGATGACTTTTTTGTGCTGGTGAATAAGAGAGACGGAATCCTGACTGTCGGAAATAATAAGGTGAAAGAAAAAACGGTTCTCTTATTGTTAGATCAGTATGTAAAGAAAAATGATCCTCGTAGTAAAGTGTTTCTTCTACATACTTTAGAGCGGGAAGCCTCCGGTTTATTGTTGTTTGCTAAGACCAGAGCCATACAACAAACTTTTCAGTCTTCATGGAACCATACGGTTACTGAACATACGTATGTAGCAGTTGTGGAAGGTTGTCCGGAAAATGAAAAGGGGCTGTTAACCTCTTCGGAAGAAAATCTGAATGATGGAAAAGTAATCATGACCGGAGCAGAAGGAAAAACAGCTTCTATTGTCCGCTATCAGGTCATACGGAGTAACGATCGTTATTCACTCCTGGAACTGAAACAGGAAGCTGGTAGTAGAAATGAGATCCGTTACCTGTTAGGTTCTATCGGGCATCCGGTGGTCGGAGATCCTAAAAACGGATCGGACTCCAATCCGCTGGGACGATTGACCCTGCATGCGGATCATTTATGTTTTATTCATCCGGATACACAGGAGGAACTTCGTTTTGAATCTTTGCCTCCTGCCTCCTTTAAAACATTAGTGAGAAAGAATTAATACTTACCTTTAAAAATTGATTCTGATGAAAAAGGTTTTTAGTATATTGACATTGCTTTGGATAGCATTGGGTGTTCAGGCACAAATATTGACTCCGGTTAAATGGAATATTAAACTGGATGATTCAAATGGTGCTCCGGAAAAGTCGATTGTTTTTACTGCAACGATGGACAGGGGATGGCACCTGTATGATATGAATTTGCCGGAAGGCGGGCCTGTTTCTACCTCCTTTGATTTTGAAACGCTTACAGGTGCGGAACTGATCGGTAAACCGGTCGCTTCAGTGGCACCTACTTCCGTATATGATGAATTGTTTGCCATGAATCTTCGCTGGTACGCCGGATCTGTGACTTTTACCCAAAAGATCAAAGTGACGGATGCTGCCAAATTTAAGATAGTAGGAGAGGTTGAGTTTATGGCTTGTAATGATGAGACCTGCCTTCCTCCGGAACGGATCGATTTCAGTTTTAATAAACAACATGTAACCTTGACCACGGTGACTGAAGAAGCACCTGCGGAAGAGAATGTGACAGCAGAAATACCAGTGGAAGAGACACCGGGTGAAACGGAAGTCGAGTCTGTAACTTCTGTACCTTCTTCTCCCGGTCGTAATAATACTACTCAAAAAGTAGTGACCAGTCCGCAGGAACTGACAGACCAGGTAGATCTGTGGAGACCCGTGATCAGTGAGTTAAAAGCATATGGGGATTCCACTTTATCAGCCACAGATACCTCCTGGTTATTTATTTTCCTGGCCGGGTTTGCCGGAGGACTAATCGCTCTGCTGACCCCATGTGTGTGGCCCATGATTCCGATGACGGTCAGCTTCTTCCTGAAAAGAACTAAAGACCGGAAAAAAGCGATCCGTGATGCGGTTACCTATGGAGCTTCGATAGTGGTTATTTATCTTATCATGGGGCTTTTAATTACAGGAATATTCGGAGCCAGTGCTTTAAATGACCTGTCTACGAATGCTATATTTAATATCCTGTTCTTTTTATTACTGGTTGTTTTTGCTATCTCTTTCTTTGGCGCGTTTGAATTGGTTTTACCCTCTTCATGGACTAATAAACTGGACAGCAAGGCCGATTCGACAACCGGCATCCTGAGTATATTCTTTATGTCCTTTACATTGGTCCTTGTTTCTTTCTCCTGTACGGGTCCGATCATCGGAACCTTATTGGTGCATGCGGCTACCATGGGAGCGTCTATAGGACCAGCGGTTGGTATGTTAGGTTTTGCTCTGGCACTTTCCATACCATTCAGCTTTTTTGCTATTTTCCCCAATATGTTGCAAAGTATGCCTAAATCAGGTGGGTGGCTGAATTCAGTGAAGGTGGTTCTGGGATTTCTGGAACTGGCGCTTGCTTTGAAATTCCTGTCTGTGGCAGATCTTGCGTATGGCTGGAGAATACTGGACCGGGAAGTGTTCCTGGTGCTGTGGATCGTGATCTTTGCCCTGTTAGGACTCTACCTGTTAGGTAAATTAAAATTCAGTCATGATAGCGATTTGAAATATGTTTCTGTTCCCCGCCTGTTTATGGCCATTATCTCGTTTGCATTTGCCGTTTATATGGTGCCGGGATTATGGGGAGCACCCTTAAAAGCAATCAGTGCATTTGCTCCACCGCTCTATACACAGGACTTTAGTCTGTATGATGATGAGGTGCATGCGCCATTTGATGACTACGAGTCAGGCATGGCGTATGCAAAAAGAGTGAATAAACCGGTTATGATCGATTTTTCCGGATATGGTTGTGTGAACTGCCGGAAGATGGAAGCATCCGTATGGACAGATCCGAAAGTGAAACAGTTACTGGAAAAAGAGTATGTGTTGATCACCCTGTTTGTGGATGATAAAACTAAATTACCGGAAACAATTACGATTGAAGAAAACGGGAAAACCCGTAAACTGAAGACTATTGGTGATAAGTGGAGTTACCTCCAAAGAAGCAAATTCGGAGCCAATGCCCAACCATTTTATGTGCTGCTGGATCAGGAAGGAATGCCTCTTGGACCTTCATATGCATATGATGAAGATACCTCCAACTATGTGAAGTTCTTACAGGAGGGTTTAGCTGTCTTCAGTCAGAAAGGAAACAATTAAAGAAAGTCAAATAAGAAACAAAGACAGGGAAATTTCTCCTTGTCTTTGTTCTTTATAAATAGATAAGATAGAATATGAAAGACCAGATGAGTACCAGACAAGAACAAATGGAAGCCTTCGGACGGCTGCTGGATATTATGGACGAACTACGGGAAAAATGTCCGTGGGATAAAAAGCAGACCAATGAAAGCCTGCGTTCGAACACGATTGAAGAAATGTATGAGTTATGTGACGCACTGATCCGTAATGATGATGAGCATATTAAAAAAGAATTAGGAGACCTGTTGTTGCATATTGTTTTTTATTCAAAAATAGGACAAGAGAAAGGAACATTTGATATTAAAGATGTATGTAACGCCTTATGTGATAAACTGATCTATCGTCATCCTCATGTATTTGGAGATGATCCGGCTGATACCAGTAAAAAAGTAGAACAAAGCTGGGAACAATTGAAATTAAAAGAAAAAGGGGGGGGCAAAACGGTTCTTGAAGGAGTACCTTCCTCTTTACCCTCTATTGTAAAAGCACAGCGTATACAGAGTAAAGCCCGGAATGTCGGATTTGACTGGGAAGAAAAAGAGCAGGTCTGGGATAAAGTGCAGGAAGAGTTGGAAGAACTCAAAGATGAGATTAATGTAATGAGCCCGGCAGGTATGGAAAACGAATTCGGTGATCTCCTGTTCAGCATGATCAATGCTGCCCGTTTATATAAGGTTGATCCGGATAACGCACTGGAAAAGACCAACCAGAAATTTATCCGTCGCTTCAATTATCTGGAGCAACAAACCATTCAACAGGGGCGTTCTTTAAAAGATATGACACTGGAAGAAATGGATGCGATCTGGAATGAAGCTAAGCAGAAAGGCTTGTGATATGAACCTGGTCAGGTCTTGCAGGAGTAGTAAAAAGAAGTAGTAAAGGAAAACTCTTTAGGTAAACTGCTTCTGCTCCTATTATTTCTTATGCTTTTTTGCTATTTAATGTCCTGTTTTTTTACCACTTTTGTAGAGGATACACTAACTACAACAGAAGATACAGTGGAAGAAAAAACTCAAAATACCTTCAGAAACTTTAGCCATATATATGAGAAGTATGCTCCCGGTCTTCTGTTTTATGCCAGAAAATTTGTCTCCTATCCGGTTGCAGAAGATATCGTACATGATGTATTTTTGAATATCTGGAAAAAAATACTATTCTGCTTATAGATGAATCTATGTCTTCTTACCTGTTTCAGGCTGTTCAGAATGCCTGCCTGAATTATTTAAAGCATCAGTCTGTTCATCAGGATTATATTTCCAAAGCTATCCTGGAATTGAAAGTAGAGGAGTTAACCATGACCTCTCCGGAAATATACCTGATTAACCGGGAACAATTGGATCAGGTATATCAGGCGGTAGATAATCTACCGGAAAAATGCCGGGAAATATTCATTCTCTCTTACATGGAAGGAAAGAAAAATGTCGAGATAGCCAAGATCTTGCAACTATCTATCCGGACTGTAGAAAATCAATTATACAGAGCATTAAAAATCTTACGTGAAAATCTATCTGCCTTCATTTTCGTTCTTCTATTTGGATCATTATAAACGTCTGTTTGTTAAAGAAAATAAAAAAAGAGGGATGCCGTGAGTAAATAACAGAAAGAGATTGTCCTGCTTATATGGAAAATAATGCTCACATCGAAGCTGTTATCTTGCATTTTGTCCAGGGTTCTATAACCGAAGATGAAATGAAGGAACTGATAGTATGGATAAATGAAAGTGAAGAACACAAAAAACTTTTTTTCAGATCAAGACTACATATGAAATGCGGCCGGAAGGAATATTTCCTTCACCGGAAGAAGTCAAAAAAAGTAGGGACCGGTTGGTCTGGAAAATAAAGGAATCGGACAAGCAGGAATGTGCTATCCGTGTAGAGGCAGCTAAACGACAAAAGTTTGTTTCCTTCTGTAAATATGTAGCAGTGGCATGTATCTCTGTTTGTTTCACCTTGGGTCTCCGGTATTTGGTAAACCAGGAGCCTACTGCACAATATGTTGAGCTCGATATGGAATCGGGTCCCCGGATGGGACATATGACTTTACCGGATGGAACCAAAATTATTCTGAATGCTTCCTCCCGGTTAAAGTTTCCGGATCGGTTTGATAAAGATCTTCGTGAAGTTTATCTGGATGGAGAGGCCTATTTCGATGTTGCGAAAAATGAGAAAGCTCCTTTTATTGTTCATACGAATAAACAAAAAGTCAGTGTCCTGGGAACTCAGGTGGATATTATGGATTACGCTGTAGATGATTATTTCATCACTACACTTATTACAGGAAAAGTGAATATACAGACACTGGACGCTACAGGGAAATATAGTGATCCGGTCTTCATGCAGCCAAATCAACAATTTTTTTATAATACACAAACCGGACATCAGGCAATTTCCTCTGTTAAACTGGACCCGCAAAGGACCTGGGTGAATAAAATATATCATTTCAGGAATGAACCTCTTGTGATGATTACTTCCCGTTTGGAAAAATTATATGGAATAAAGATCATGATCAGGAACGAGGAACTGAAAAAACAGAATTTACCGGTACATTCGGACTGGATCAGGAGCTGGATGAAGTACTGAGGATCATAAATTTTGAAAAACAGTTCACCTACCATTCTGTAAACGATGAAATTTATATAGAATAATGAAGATACCTCTATGTCTAATTACTATTAATCCTAATATGCCTATGGAGTGAATATGAGAAAAAACTAAAAAGAAAAACCGGACAATGTTCGCACCATTGTCCGGTCAAAAAAACCTTTTTTAATTTAATCAACAACCCTCTTTAGCCTGTCAAGCATTAAGAGAGGGCATGTCTTACCATTAAAATAACAAAATTATGTGTTTATCCTTGAATCGAAAGCACAAGTGGTGTGAAAAAATCTTTACGATTATGAGAAACTCGATTATTCTTATGCTACTAAGTGTAGTATGGGCTTCTGCAACAGTAAATGCACAACGAAACAGTCTCTCGATCGATATTCAGAATGGAACGATTTATGATGTCGTTTCAGAAATTGAGAAACAAACTGATTATATGTTTTTCTATAAAAACACAGATATTGATCATTCGCAACGAATAAATGTCCGGGCTTCCGGTAAACCTGTTTCTGTAATTCTGGATGAAGTCAGTGAGCAGACGGATCTGGGCTATCTGATTGAAAATCGTCATATTCTTTTAACTAAAAAGACCAGTGCCGTCTTGCAACAGATCATTGTGAGCGGTGTGGTAAAAGATGAGAATGGTGATCCTTTATATGGTGTTAACATTTTAGTCAAAGGAACCACTACAGGTTTAGTCACCGATCTGGACGGGAATTACAGAATCTCTGTTCCGGGAGAAGATGCGATTCTGGTGTTTTCCTATATCGGATATGACAATCAGGAGGTAGTCGTTGGAAATCGCCGTACCATAGATATTATTCTGCGGGAGTCTTCCCTGATGATTGATGAATTAGTTGTGACTGCTTTAGGAATGAAACGGTCAGAGAAATCTCTGGGTTATGCTACTCAGCAGATTGGCGGTGATCAGTTTGAAAAAGTGAAAGGAGTGAATGTCGCGACCAGCCTGACCGGACGTATTTCCGGTTTAACCGTATATAACTCCACTGAATTCTTACAGGATCCGGAGATTAAATTGCGGGGTGAAAGTCCGATCCTGATTCTGGATGGGGTACCCACAGAACTTACTTTAGGGGATTTAAATTCAGATGATATTTTGAGTATAGATGTTTTGAAGGGAGCCACAGCTTCTGCACTCTATGGATCCCGAGGAGGAAGCGGTGCGATTATGGTTACTACTAAAAAAGGGGGAAAACCGGGTTTTTCGGTTACTGTGAATACCAGTAACATGTTCCATGCCGGTTACCTGGCTTTACCGAAAACACAATCTTCTTACAGCGCAGGATATAATGGGAAGTATAATACGGATGATGAAGTATGGGGGGGGATAAACTGGATATAGGCCGGGTCTATGCACAATGGGATCCGGTTAACAAAGAAATGCGTGAAATGGAACTGACCTCCAAAGGAAAAAATAATTTTAAGAACTTTCTTGAACTGAGCCTGACCAGTAATACCACTGTCAGTGTTTCCCAACAGGGTGAGAATGGTAGTTTCCGTTCTTCTCTTTCATATGTATATAATAAAGGTCAATATCCGAATGCGAAAGCACAACAATTCCGTTACACGCTGGGAGGAGAAATGAAGTTAACGGACAAAGTCACGATCGAAGGAACTATGGGATTTACAAAACGGATGGCTCCGAATACATCCGGAACAGGTTATGGTGACCAGGGGTATATATATAATATGTTGATCTGGACAGGACCGGAATATGATATCAGAGAATATAGAGACTATTGGATCACCCCTGATGTTCAACAAAACTGGCATTATTCAGGATGGTATGATAATCCCTACCTGATGGCGTATGAGAAATTGAACACGATCGATAATACAAAAACGAACGGGACGTTCAGCCTTACTTATCATATATTGCCCTGGTTGAAAGGACTGGCCCGGGCAGGATTTGATGCTGCATTTGACCAGACTGAACGCCGGGCCCCTATGAGTGTTAATTCAAACCGGAACTGGGGTGGGACGGATAAAGGTTATTTCCAGCAGAAGAAAGAGTATAAATATTCCCTGAATACCGACTTTATCCTTATGGCTGAGAAACGTTTTGATAAATTGACGATAGAAGGGTTATTCGGTGGTTCCATTTATTATCTGAAAATGAATGAACAGGCAGCTACTACCCGGAATGGATTGTCTGTCCCTGGATTTTATTCACTTAAAGCCTCAGTCGAAAGTCCGACAACAGAGGTGAAAACCGAAAGAAAGCAGGTAAATAGTTTATTTGGAAAACTGACTTTAGGGTATATGGACGCCTTTTATGTAGATGTAACCGGCCGTAATGACTGGTCTTCTACTTTGCCGGTGGACGAACATGCTTACTTCTATCCCTCTGTTGGTGCAAGTGTGATCGTTTCAGAACTGGTGGATCTCAAGGATTGGGCGAAGTTTCTGAAGGTAAGAGGATCCTGGACTGTATCCAAAAAAAGACCTGGATATCTATGCTATTAGTCAGGCTTATGCTGTCTCTAATTCTGTCTGGAATGGTTTAAACGCAGCAAACCTTCCGGTTATCAAGAGAGGGAATGTAAAACCAATTACCGACCGGACTTATGAAATAGGTACTGCCATCCATTTTCTTGAAAATCACAGACTGAAATTAGACGTTAGTTATTTTGATAAACTAACTTATAACAATACGACGGAAGTTCCGGTCTCTTATATGTCCGGATATGAAAAAATCCTGATGAATACAAAGGAAGAATATGTTACCCGTGGGTGGGAGTTTGTCGTGGACTTTATGCCGGTAAGAACCCGGGAATTTATCTGGAATACGACTGTTAACTGGGCTACTGTCCGTAAATATTATGCGAGACTGGATGAAACATATAGTCCAGACAACTTATGGGTTTACAAAGGAGGGCGTACGGATCATTTGGTAGAAAGAGACTTCAATTATGATCCCAATGGAAATGTGATCCTCCTGAATGGTTATCCCCGGTTAAGTGATTATCAGACGAGAATTGGTTATAAAGATCCAAACTGGGTATGGGGATGGACCAATACATTTAAATATAAGGACTTTACACTATCTGTAGGTATTGACGGACGTATAGGAGGTAAGTCCAATTCAACAACAAACCGTTCTATGTGGCAGACAGGAGCCCATCCGGATACTGATAATGAATGGCGATATGAAGAAGTGGTGAATGGAAAGCAGACCTATGTGGCAAATGGTGTCAAGGTAGTTTCCGGATCAGCTACTTATGACTCTTATGGACGTATCCTGACAGACGACCGTGTGTATGCACCCAATGATGTGATCGTATCCTATGAAACCTATATTAAGGACTATTGGAAAAACGGCCCTCAACTGAACTTTGATGAAACCTTCATTAAGCTACGTGAATTGTCCATTAATTACGATATTCCCAAAACAGTAACAAAGAAAATGGGTATGGAAAATGCATCAGTCGCTCTTGTCGGGCAGAATCTTTTACTCTGGACGAAAGAGTACAGGTTTGCGGATCCGGATAATGTGGAAGATGATCTGTCGTCTCCTTCTCTCCGGTATATTGGTGTGAATCTAAAAGTTGAATTCTAATTAAATAAATATAGAGCTATGAAAAGGAATAACCTATATATATTAATCCTGAGCATCCTATGGACCGGCTTTAGCCTGAATAGTTGCGATCGTTTTGAAGAATATAATACGAATCCGGATGAATCTACCAAAGTGACATCTGCCATGTTGGCTACTAAACTAATCCTGGGCGTAATGCAGGAGCAAGATGTGACCAAGACATTTGTCCGGGATGATATGCTTAGTAAATACATTGCCTGGTCAGAAGGAAATGATATTGATTATGCCTTCAATAAACTGGGCCGTATAGACGATTACAGGGAATTCAGTGACCGGAATATGGTTTTGTTGAATAACGTACAGGATATGATTGATTTTGCAACTACAGAGGATTTAAAGAAATCCTATACTGCTCTTGGACATTTTATTCGTGCCAGTAAGTTTTTCTATCTAACCATGCATGTAGGAGATGTACCCTATCAGGAGGCCTATCAGGGAGATAAAGAGAACTTCAAACCGAAATATAATACACAGAAAGAAGTTTTTTTAGGACTATTAGATGAATTGGATAAAGCAGATCAATTATTCCGGGATGGAGAGAATTTTGCCGGGGATCCGGTTTACGGGGGAGACGTTTCAAAGTGGAGAAAAGCAGCGAATGTGCTACAACTTAAATTACTGATCAACCTATATAAAAAGACCGGAGATGCTGATCTACGTGTGAAAGAACGTTTTCAGACAATTGCTAGTTCCCGTCCTCTTTTTCAATCCAATGCCGATAATTGTCAGTTGGTACATGCAGATCGTGCTAAGGAAAAATATCCATTCTATAAAGAAGGGAATAACTTTATTGTATTTAACCAGGTTTCATCTATTGTGATAGATACGATGAAACTCTTCGGAGACAGACGGGTTTTCTACTATGCCAAACCTACACAGTTGGCTGAAGAAAAGGGACTGGATCCGGCGGATTGGGATGCTTATAACGGAGTGGATCCTACGCTTACTCTATATGAGATCCAGACTGCCGTAGAAGGGAAGAATGTTTCTCAATTAAATAATAGATACACTCAGCTTCCGGAAGGAGAACCTACTTTCCATCTGAGTTACGCGGAAATGAATTTTATTCTTGCGGAAGCAGTGGCACGTGGATTTATAACAGGAGATGCCCGTTCTTATTATGAAGAAGGAATTCGTGCATCCATGAAATTTGTGGCTGATAATACTCCTGATGATCCGGGCTATCACCATAATATGAAAATTACGGATGAGTATATCAATACTTATCTCCAGGGAGAGCATGTCGCATTTGCTTCTACATTGGATCGTCAGTTACGTCAAATTATTATGCAGAAGTATTTCACAACTTTTCTTCAAACGGCGTTCAATAGGTATTATGAATATCGTCGCACAGGTATACCTGCTTTCCCGATTAATCCTTTGTCTAACCGGAATGAGCCTACGGATAAAATGCCTATGCGCTGGATGTATTCAACCCAGGAATATAGCTACAATACGGAGCATGTCAATGAAGCGGTAGCCCGACAGTTTGGCGGTTCGGATACAGAAAATGGGATTATCTGGATATTACAGGACTAATCCGGCCCCGCTAATTCATCTATTCTATATTTCATATATCATGATGGATCGGGACTGCATCCGGTAGTCCTGACCATCTTATAAATCCAAAATTTATGAAGACACAACCTATATTATTTTTGTTGTTTTTTCTTTTGTGCATAGCTGTTTCTACACATGCCACAGAACTCCGTTTTAATAAAGATAAAAAATTCAGGATCATTCAGGTCACCGATTCACATATTATTGCTGATTCGATACAGAACTCTATGGAAACTGTAGGTATGTTGCGGCAGGTACTGGATGTGGAAAAGCCGGATCTGGTAATTTTTACCGGCGATATTGTTACAGGTGGAAACTATAAAGAAGGTTTTGATCTGGTTATAGAACCGGTTATTTCCCGGAACATACCCTATATAACTGTGTTGGGGAATCATGATGATGAACAGGATCTCACCAGAGAAGAGGTGGGTAAACTATTGATGACCTATCCCGGAAACCTGAGCAAAATGGAATTGGTGGACGGAATTACAGGAGTCGGAAATTTTACACTGGAAATAAAGGGAAGTCAGTCCCGCCATTTGAAATGTGTTCTCTATTGTATGGATTCAAATGCTTACAGTACGATTCCCGGAGTGAAAGGGTATGGATGGTTTACGCCGGATCAGATTGAATGGTATAAAAACAAAGTAATAATTACAAAGATCATAACCGGGGGAAACCTGTCAGAGCACTTGCTTTTTTCCATATTCCTTTACTTGAATATAGAATGGCCTATATGGATACTACACAGGTAATAGTCGGGAACCAGTTGGAAAATGCCTGTTCGCCGGAGATCAATACCGGTATGTTTACTGCTATGCTGATGCAGGGAGATGTCATGGGTACTTTCGTAGGGCATGATCACGTAAATGATTATATCTTTAATTATTATAATATTGCACTGGCTTATGGGCGTTTCTCCGGGAGTAAAAATACTTATACCGGCTTGAAAAACGGTGTTCGTGTCATTGAATTGACCGAAGATGAAGATGGGTTTGATACCTGGATACGGTTAGATGATAAACAGGTTATTGATAGGATCAAATTCCCGGAACAACTTCCTTCTGCCAGACAGCAGTAAAAGCAGAAAATAAGTAATGAGCACACAGAGAATGCTCTGTGTGCTTTTATATAGAAGGATCTTTCGTGTGTTACGGGCGATGAGGTGTGTTCAAAGGTAAATTACTCTCTTTGAAAAACTCATTTTGTAGCCGGAGCGTGGTCTGGTCTTTTTTTACTGTCCGGATCACTTCTGCGATCTGATTGGCCCGTTGGGATAAACTGACTTCTCCTAACTCCGGATTGGCACCGCTTGACTCTCCTGCATAATGGTTCGGATATTTGGCATACCACCAGATGCCGGTATACAGATTGTTGAGTTGCAGACGGTTCAGGTCTTCGCCGGATTCATCATTTGCCGTTTCGATTTTTACAAGATCAGGGCGTGCAACCATCATCGTACTGGATTCTACTTCGTCCGCATGTCCTCCGGTTGTGCTTTTTCTCAGGGAAGTGATCTTCTTTTGGGTTTCCTGATCAACTGTAGGAGTATAGAGATAAACTACGTAATCTCTTTCTTTCTCTAATTGGGTCTGGCAGAAATATTGCAGGAAAGTGGTGTTACCTCCATGTGAATTCACCAGGATAATCTTTTTGAGACCGTTCCGTGCGATCTCTTCACAGGTTTCTTCCAGCATTTGGTAGATCAACTCCTTACTGTAAGCAATCGTACCCGGCTGATGTTTGGCCTCAAAGATCTGTCCGGTGAAGTAGTAAGGATACACAATACAGTATTCTTTTTCAGCAGCCCGGCGGCTTAATTCCCGTGCAGTGTATACATCCGTTCCTAACGGCAGGTGAGGGCCATGTTTTTCAATCACTCCCATAGGAACAATGCATACTCCTTCTGACTGGGACACTGCTTTGGTAAAGTCCGGAGCGGTAAGTTCTTCCCATCCAACCGGTAAGGACTGAGCTGTTAATGAAAGGATAGAAAACAAAAAGCTGAGGGAAAAATGAGTCGTTTCATAAGGTAAATAAGATTTAAGTGGATAACAAACAAAAGAAAAAACGACGCTCTATAGGAGGTTATTATCCTGTACAGAGCGTCGTATATAAATATGAGTGTATTATTTCGCTATTTTCTCAAGCCATTTCAGCATGACTAACATCGTACACATAGAGATCAGACAGGCAACCACAAATACGGTCCAGGTCATCCAGATCGGAATAGCTTCGTATAGGATGGCTCCGATGAACAATAACTGGTTACCGATCGCTGTGGCTCCTAACCATCCTCCCTGCATAATACCCTGGTATTTCGGAGGAGCGACTTTCGATACGAAAGAGATACCCAACGGAGAAATGTATAACTCAGCCACTGTCAGAATGAAATAAGTGATCATCAGCAACATGGGTGTTACCTTCACATGCGATGTCCCGGCTTCCACAATATCTTTATGTAAAGGAAGATCTGCCAGGTAAGATCCTAACGCCATCACTATATAAGCAAAAGCAGCGATACCCATACCGATTGCAATTTTCTTAGGCGTAGAAGGTTCACTTCCTCTTTTACGTTGCCATGCAAAAATTGCCATTACCAGCGGAGTCAATGCTACGACAAAGATCGGATTCAATGACTGGAACAATTCGGCAGAGATACTCATACCAAATAAAGACAGTTCTGTATATTCTTTAGCAAAGAAAGTCAGGGTCAATCCATTTTGGTGGAAAGAGAACCAGAAGAAGATCACCACTCCGAACACTGCAAACAACGCTAAAATACGTTGACGGACTTCGGTCGCATCCATTTCAATGATAGCTGCCGTATCGGATTTTTTAACCTCTTTCTTACTTGGATCCGGGAATCTCTTTTTATTGATTATATAGATCACTAAAGAGATCAACATCGCAAAAATAGCGACACCGAACGCATAATGGAAACCTGTAGAGAATGCATTCAGATAGTTGTTTGCAAAAGAGGTGAGGTCTGAAACCGGACCTCCGGAAACAGTTGCGGCTAATTGAGTGAATGTCTCTGTAGCTTCAGGAGTAATTGTATTCCCTAAATAGTTGTGACAAAGTGCAGGAAGATCAGCATTGTAAGCAAAACCACAAACACTTAGCCACCAGTTACGGACCGCAATCGCTGCCATCGGTGCAAAGATTGCTCCTACATTAATAAACATATAGAATAAAGAGAAACCGGAATCTCTCATTTTACCGTATGTCTCGTTATCATACATCTGACCAACCAAAGCCTGTAGATTTCCCTTAAACAGACCGTTACCAAAAGCGATTGTAAATAGTCCCACACAGGTAATAGTCAGGAAGAGAGCCTGGTTCGTTACAGGGGTAGGAGTGGGTATCGCTATCATCAGGTAACCCAATGCCATAATTACCAAACCTGTCAGAATAGTTCCTTTGTAGTTTTTTGTTTTGTCTGCAATCAATCCTCCGACAAAAGCGAGGATGTAGATAGAGAAATAAAATACTGAATAAATAAGACCTGCGTCTTTACCGTTTAAACCGAATTTCGCTTGTAGGAATAATACCAGGATAGCCATCATGGTATAGAATCCAAAGCGTTCTCCCATATTAGCTAAAGCCGCAGCAAGTAACCCTTTAGGATGATCTTTGAACATGTGTTTTAGTGTTTTTAGTATGAATAATTTATTGAATTATCTGTTTGATAGCTCCTGTTTCAGGATAGAAAAACACTTTTACAGGTGCTCTTTTGTCGTCAAACATAATAGGCGCCAGTCCCTCTTTCGTTCCAAATTGTACGACCTGGGCTTCTCCTTTATAAAGTGTGTTTTTGTTCATTAGAATTTCAATCGCAGCTTTCCCCGGCACATTATAAACAATTCCTTTCAGAGAACGTTCTTTCTTCTCCGCTTCTTTCGGGTCCATAGCAGGTGCACGGTCAGTAGCTTTCAGGTTCATATAAACCGGAACTCCGCCCAAATCATCCGCAGGAAGAATACCTAACCGATTAGAGAAACGGAACAGTACTTCTCTTTCCAGGTTATCATAAGGGATAATATTTACGTCATAGTAGGTCGTTTCCTTCACCAGATTACCGGTAAACAGGCTGGTTAAGGCTTTTTCCTGCTCTTCCAGTTGCTGGATAACCAACTTCATCGCCTCTCCGTCCGGTGGCAGGTTGTCTGCTTCCCCCGTCAGAATATTCATCCGGCTTTCCCGGATCCGGTAGATCTGCCGGGCTGCAACTTCTGCTTCCCGGGCAGTAGAACCAGCCATTAATAATTCTTCTGAAAAAACCGATACACTGGGCAACCCGGATGAAGAACCCTGAGAGCGGGAGTCGGTATCGGTTGTAGTCTCTTCCGGAGTGTATTCCCCGTTAATGGCACATAACAGACCATCTTCCGTCAGATACGCATAGGGGGCAACAGTGCCGGATTTAAATTCAACGATATAAGTATTGTCCGGATCCGGTAAGCCTTTATTAATCAGGTTCACTTTTCCCAGTTCATAATATACTTTATCTTCAGTGACCGCATCTTTCACACCTAAATATTTCTCCGCATATCTGTAATAAGGTCCGGCTTCACAGGTTACTTTGGTTACTTCGACATTTACTACCAGGGAGGTTTTGGGTAGTGAATAGGTAATTCCGAAATTATTGCTTTTGGTCGCAGTCTTTTTCACCACTTTAGTCTGTGCCATCAAAGGAACACTACAAAGCAGACTTGCTATAAGGAGTAAATTCTTCATATCTATAAAATTCGTTTAAATCCATAAACAATCGTACAAATCTATGAAATATTTTATTAGGAAACAATTCTAATAATCAATTCTGTAGCTGATATTTCAATCTGTAACCTTAATTTTATTTGGAAGAGATTTTTATTTCAGGTTCTTAATACTTGATCTGTTTAAAAGCTTTGCCTAACATCTCAATTATATCTCCGGACAGCATACTTTCTTCCGAGTGACAGGCAGCAGCCAGATCTCCGGCTGTGCCATGCAGGAATACTCCGGCTACGGCAGCCGTCTCCGGTTCATATCCCTGGCTAAGCAGTCCCAGAATAATACCTGTCAGTACATCCCCGCTGCCAGCGGTTGCCATGCCCGGATTTCCTGTGGAATTGAAAAATACTTTTCCAGTGGGAGTGCAGATTGCTGTATAGGCACCTTTTAGAACGATACAAAGTTTATATTCCTGAGCGAATGACTGCGCTTTCATCAGTCGCTCGTAACCGGAAGCACTTTCCCCTGCCAGCCTGTCAAACTCTTTCGGATGGGGAGTGAGGATACTTCTCTGGGGAATACGCAATAGCAGGTCTTTATTTGAGGCTACAATATTCAAGGCATCCGCATCCATCACAACCGGTCGGGTGACGGATTGAAGCAATCGTTCCAAAGCGGCACCCGTTTCCAACCGTTGGCCGATTCCGGGACCTACTCCGATCGCATCATAGGAAGAAACATCCGGTGAAGAGGTGAAAAACTCCTGATGGCTGTCAAAATTTAACATAGCTCCCGGAAAAGCAGTCTGGAAAACCACTTCTCCACACTGGGGAACATGGACAGTCAATAGTCCGGCTCCCGTACGCAGACAGGCTTTTGCCGATAAAACAGAAGAACCCAGTTTGCCCCGGCTTCCGGCTATTAAAAGCGCATGTCCGAAAGTTCCTTTATGGGCAAATTTAGGTCTGGGCCGGAAAACTAAGTTCATATCCTCTTCCGTGATCATACTATAAGGAGTAGGTGTATTCCCGACAATGTCAGGATGGAGTCCGATATCCAGCACTTTCCACTCCCCGGTATACTGTGCATTTTCCGGTAAAAGGAATGCCAGCTTGGGGAAGCCAAAGGTAAGGGTCAGGTCTGCCTGAATAATGGCTTGTGTTTCATTGGTCCGGTTGTCTTCTCCAAAAAGTCCGGAAGGAACATCAATGGAGACCACAGTAGCCTCTGCCTGGTTAATATAGCTGACTACTCCGGCAAACCCTCCTGTTAAAGGCCGGTTGAGCCCGGAGCCAAACAGGCCATCTATCACCACATCATGCTTTCCGAGGGTAGGAGGAATAAAATCTGCCACTACTTCCGTAAATTCAATCCGGTCCATAGCCAGCAGCCGCTGTTTGTTCGTTTCGCAATCCACGGAAAGATGTCCGGTCGGGTTGAACAGATAGGTCTCTACCCGGTAGGATTCATCTGCCAGTAACCGGGAGATCGCAAGTGCATCCGCTCCGTTATTTCCCTGTCCGGCAAAAACGACAATGCGGTGCTGTTTAGAGTATCTGCGACAGAATTCATGGAGGAACATAGTCGCAGCCCGTTCCACTAAATCTATAGAACTGATAGGCTCATGAAGAATGGTATATTGATCCAGTTCTTTTATTTTATCGGTAGAAAATATCTTTATCATCGTTCAAATTATAAAATTCCTTATTGACTTTACAAAAGTATAACAAAGAGCGAACATGTTTCCCGGGTATTTAAATTTATTTTCACTTAAATAACGATCTGTAAAGGATAGATGATATACCCGGTTTGCGTGTAGCTGAAAAAGTAGTACCTTTGTACACTCTTAATTTAAAACAGAACAATGAACAGGATCCGCTTAAAAGATAAGGAGTTTGAACTGTTTATCCCGGAAAAGGAGATAAATGACGCGATCGCTAAAATGGCGATTCAGATTAAAGAAGAGGTGGGAAATGAAAATCCTCTTTTTGTAGGAGTATTAAACGGAGCGTTTATGTTCATTGCGGAATTGATGCGCCATCTGAATGATTCATATGAGTTAACATTTGCCCGTTATTCCTCTTACCGGGGAACCAGTACGACTGGTGTGGTGAGGGAAATTATCCCGGTTCAGACAGACGTACAGGGCCGTACGGTTATCTTATTAGAGGATATTGTAGACTCCGGTTTAACAATGCAATATGTGATCAATAAACTGAAAGAGGAAGGTGCGAAAGATGTCCGCCTGGCAACTATGTTATTCAAACCGGACGCATTGAAGTGTGATCTGAAACCGGACTATATTGGATTGGAGATCCCGAATGATTTTATTGTAGGATATGGTCTCGACTATGATGAGATGGGACGTTCTTACCGGGATATTTATAAAATAGTTGAGAATTGAAAATTGATCATTCATTTCATTTTTAGTTCTCAATTCTCAATTAATCTTTAAACTATAATCGTTATGTTGAACATTGTTATTTTTGGTGCTCCCGGTTCAGGAAAGGGAACACAGAGTGAATTGATCATTAAAGAGTTTGGCCTGGATCATATTTCTACAGGAGATGTGTTGCGTGCAGAGATCAAAGGTGGGACAGAACTGGGACGGATCGCCAGTGGCTATATTGAAAAAGGACAATTGGTCCCGGATGAACTGATCATTGATATGCTGGCGAATGTGTTGGATAGCAAAGAAAACTCAAAAGGGGTGATCTTTGACGGTTTCCCACGTACGATTCCACAGGCAAAAGCGTTGAAAGAAATGTTGAACAAACGTGGAACAGATGTTTCCATTATGCTGAACCTGCAGGTAGACGATCAGGAATTGATCAACCGTCTGTTGGAAAGAGGTAAAGTTTCAGGACGTTCGGATGACAACCTGGAAACGATCCAATCCAGACTGCAGGTGTACCATAACCAGACAGCTCCTTTAGCTGAATATTATATTCAGGAAGGTAAACATGCTGCGATCAAAGGGATGGGAACGATCGAAGATATTTTTGCTTCTATCAAAGAAGCAGTTAACAACGTGAAGGCGTAAGCAAACGGAATACATCTCCTTTGGTTACTGATTTCAAAAATAAATAAACAATGGCTGAATCGAATTTTGTAGACTATGTGAAAATTTATACCCGTTCCGGGAAAGGTGGACGAGGCTCCAGCCATTTCCGCCGGGAAAAATACATTCCCAAAGGGGGACCGGACGGAGGAAACGGAGGAAGAGGAGGCCATGTTTATCTCCGGGGCAACCGGAATTACTGGACCTTGCTCCATTTGAAGTTTGAACGGCATATCATGGCCACCCACGGGATGGGAGGAAGTGCCAAACGCAGCACCGGTAAAGATGGAGAAGACAGGATTATTGATGTCCCTTGTGGAACAGTGGTCTTTGATGCTGAAACCGGAGAATTCCTGTGTGATGTAACGGAAGATGGCCAGATGGTCAGACTGCTGAAAGGTGGCCGCGGCGGATTGGGTAATTGGAACTTTAAGACAGCAACCAATCAGGCGCCCCGTTATGCACAGCCGGGAGAACCTTATGAAGAAAAAACCGTTATTCTGCAACTGAAATTGTTGGCAGATGTCGGGTTAGTCGGTTTCCCGAATGCAGGGAAATCGACTCTACTGTCTGTGGTTTCAGCGGCAAAACCCAAAATTGCCAATTATCCGTTCACGACCTTAGAACCCAATCTGGGTATTGTAAGTTACCGGGATAACCGTTCTTTTGTGATGGCTGATATTCCGGGTATTATAGAAGGGGCCAGTGATGGAAAAGGGTTGGGACTACGGTTCTTACGTCATATTGAACGTAACTCCCTACTCCTTTTTATGGTGCCTGCGGATGCTGATGATATTAAGAAGGAGTACGAGATCCTGAATAATGAATTAGTGAAATATAATCCGGACCTGGCAGGAAAGAACCGGGTGCTGGCTATCACTAAAAGTGATATGCTGGATGAAGAATTGATGGAGGCCTTAGCAGAAGATCTGCCGGAAGGAGTGCCTTACGTTTTTATTTCTTCTATAGCCAATATCGGGATTACAGAGTTAAAAGACCTGTTATGGAAAGAACTCAACCGGGAGACTTTCCATGAAGTCGAACAGATCGTGCATAAAAATCTGGATGTAAGTACACTCGCTCAATATGATGATGAGGATTTCATTATTCCATTAGATGAGGACGAGGAGGATTATGACGAAGATTATGTGGACTACGAATGGGACGATGAGGAAGATTAAAACACAGAATCAAATAGAAATGTTGCAATTCCCTGGGTTAAACCAGGATTGCAACATTTTTCATTTGATTACTACCCGTCAGGGAGGAGTAAGCCAGGGGAACTATGCGACTATGAATCCGGCTGTTCATGTAGACGATGACCCGGAAGCGGTTCGGAAAAACAGGGAGCTTCTTTGCGAAGCGTTGGCTATTCCTGAGGATCATTTGGTTACTCCTACGCAGGTACATGAAGATCAGATCAGGATTGTTTCCGGAGACTATCTGGAATTCACCCCCCCCCGGGATGAGAAAGGACTATCTGGCCGGGGTAGATGCGCTGATCACGAATATGCCAAAGATTTGTATGGGAGTCTCTACCGCAGATTGTGTACCCATCTTATTATGGGATCCTCAGAATAAAGTAGCGGCTGCCGCACATGCCGGCTGGCGTGGAACCGTGAAGCAGATTGGAGTTAAAACAGTTCACCGGATGGTGGAGCTTTTTGGCTGTCATCCTGGACATATACGGGCCGCCATTGGCCCTTGTATCGGTGAAAAGGCTTTTGAAGTCGGAGATGAGGTGGTGAAGGCTTTTGAGGAAATAGGCTATTCCTTACAGGAAATGGGTTCCCGGAATCCGGAAACCGGAAAGGCTCATATTGATTTGCAGAAAGCGAATCAACTTCAATTACAGGGGATAGGAATATTACCGCAACATATCGAAGTGGCCGGTATGTGTACCTGGGAAAATCAGGAAGAACTATTCTCTGCCCGTAGGCTAGGCATTCAGAGCGGACGTATACTCTCTGCTATTATGATTAAAAAATAAACGTTTTATGGTACAGATCACTATTTCAGAGAAAATCACACAGGCTTGTCCGGATGTTCATATTCTGGCAATCACCTGCAACATCCACAATACCCCCTCAGATCCCCAACTGTGGGAAGAGATCACACAGGCGGAACAGGAGTTCAGAAAGCAGTATCAACTGAGCGATATTAACAAAATACCAGCCATACAAGCTACCCGCCAGGCATATAAACGCCTGGGGAAAGATCCTAACCGTTACCGCCCCTCTTCGGAAGCACTTTGCCGCAGGATACTCCGGGAACTTCCTTTATACCGGATTGATACATTAGTCGATCTCGTGAATCTCATCTCTATAAAGAGTGGATATTCAATCGGAGCGTTTGACCGGGATAAAATAGAAGGTGACCAGATCATATTAGGAGTGGGGGAAGCCGGAGAGCTCTACCGGGGCATAGGCCGGGGAGAATTGAACATTGAAGGACTTCCCGTCTACCGGGACCGGATAGGAGGGATCGGTACCCCAACCAGTGACGAAGAACGGACAAAAATTGAGATTTCTACAGAAAGGTTGTTAATGATTATCAATGGCTATTCAGGTTTGCCGGGATTGGAAGAAACAGGAAGATGGACAGCTCAACTTTTAAGAAGATATGTTTCAGCAGATAATCTGGAAGGATTTATTATTTCCGGCGTTGATCAAATGAAAATAAGTCTCTAAAAAAGTTAATTGGATCTATAAAACAGGTTAATTGCCATTTTTCTGCTAAAAAAACATATAATTTTTTGTATTAATAGATTAATATATAAATTTGCTCCCGATAACAAAATAAATCAAAAAATGATTGAATTAATTGGAACTAACGCCGGCCTTGTATGGAATGCATTAAATGAAGGCGGTACATTGAGTGTTAAGGCAATTAAGAAAGCAACAAAGATCAAAGCAGACAAAGATTTATACGCTGCTTTTGGCTGGTTAGCCAAAGAAGGAAAATTAGCTTTCGAAGAGATTGATGGAGAAATCAACGTTTCGCTTATCTAACAAGTTTAAACGATTGAAAGAAATGAGGGGCTGTTCGAGGAATTGGACGGCCTTTTTTGTGTTCAAACCTATTATAACAAAATAAATTCCCCGACAGTTGTTAAATTCGAATCAATAAATTACTTTTGTGTAGAATTTGGTGGGAAATGACCGAAGATGATAAGAGATTGTTAGCTGTATTTGAAATGCAGGTTCGTTATTTAATGGCCTTGTGTGATAAACAAGAACAGAAGATTAATGAACTAAAACAGCGTTTGGCTGTAAAAGATACGGAAGCACAGCAGTCATCGGAAGTAATCCGGGAATTAAAGACCAAATATGACAATCTGCTCACAGCTCGTATTGTATCAGTCAATGAGGAAGATGCGAAAGATGCGAAAAAGCGTTTGTCAAAATTAGTGCGGGAGGTAGATAAGTGCATTGCACTATTAAACGAATAGAAGCGATGGACGATAATAAATTTCTTATACATTTGGAAATAGCTGATAAAAGCTATGGCCTTTGGATCAGGCGGGAAGACGAAGAGCTGGCTCGGAAAGCAGCGAAGCAGATACGGGATAAAATGCGTCAGTATCAGCAAAATTTTTCTCAATCGCATGTGGATGTAAAAGATTTATTAGCAATGGTAGCCTTTCAGTTGTCAATGAATAACCTGCAACTGGAGGATAAAAATGATACTACACCCTTTACGGAAAAGATCATACAACTGAACGAAGAGTTGGAATCATACCTGAAGGACAAATAGTTTTATTAAAATAAATAAGTGATATTTACCGCACTACTTTGCACAGGAACCCTTGTGTTTAGTGGTGTTTTTTTGTATATAAACAGAGATAAATTATTAGTAAAATGGAAATGTATATAATTATATCATTGGTAGCTATTCTGTTGGGTAGCTTGCTTACATGGCTGTGTATGCGTTTTCTTTTCAAATCGAAGTATGAAGCATTACTGAGAGAGGCGGAGAAGGAAGCGGAAGTGATTAAAAAGAATAAATTGCTGGAAGTGAAGGAGAAATTCCTCCACCTGAAAGCTGACCTGGAGAAACAGGTCTCCGTCCGTAACTCTAAAATTCAATCGATCGAAACTAAACTGAAACAAAAAGAACTTACCATAAACCAGAAACAGGATGAACTGCAACGTAAAACCGCAGAGACGGAGGTAGTGAAAGAGAATCTGAATTCTCAACTGGAACTGGTAGAAAAGAAAAAACAGGATCTGGATAAGATGCACCGGAAGCAGGTGGAGCAACTCGAAGCGCTGTCTGGTCTTTCTGCCGAAGAGGCAAAAGAACGTCTGATCGAATCCCTGAAAGAAGAAGCGAAGTCAGAAGCAACCTCTTATATTAATGAAATTGTGGAAGAGGCTAAAATGGCTGCGAATAAAGAGGCGAAGAAGATTGTTATCCAGTCTATTCAACGGGTAGCCACTGAGACTGCTATAGAAAATTCTATTACTGTATTTCATATTGAATCTGATGAGATCAAAGGTCGGATCATCGGACGTGAAGGACGTAACATCCGTGCTTTGGAAGCGGCCACAGGAATTGAGATCGTGGTGGATGATACTCCGGAAGCGATCGTATTGTCTGGCTTTGATCCGGTACGTCGTGAAGTGGCCCGTTTAGCGTTGCACCAACTGGTACAGGATGGACGTATTCATCCGGCCCGTATCGAAGAGGTGGTTACGAAAGTAAGAAAGCAGGTAGAAGAAGAAGTGGTTGAAACCGGTAAACGGACTGTGATCGATTTAGGTATCCATGGATTACATCCGGAACTGATCCGTATGATCGGTAAGATGAAATACCGTTCTTCTTATGGACAGAACCTGTTGCAACATGCCCGTGAAACAGCGAACTTATGTGCTGTGATGGCTTCAGAGTTAGGCTTGAACCCTAAGAAAGCAAAACGTGCGGGTTTATTACACGATATAGGTAAAGTTCCTGATGATGAGCCGGAATTGCCACACGCTATTTTAGGAATGAAGCTCTGTGAAAAGTACAAAGAGAAACCGGATATTTGCAATGCCGTAGGTGCTCACCACGATGAAACAGAAATGCAAACCTTGTTAGCTCCTATCGTTCAGGTATGTGATGCGATCTCAGGAGCCCGTCCGGGAGCCCGTCGTGAGATTGTGGAAGCCTATATTAAACGTTTGAATGATCTGGAACAATTAGCACTGGCTTATCCGGGAGTCGTGAAAACATATGCTATTCAGGCCGGACGTGAATTACGTGTCATTGTTGGAGCAGACAAGATTGACGATAAAGATACGGAAAGCCTGTCCAATGAGATCGCTAAAAAGATCCAGGATGAAATGACCTATCCGGGACAGGTGAAAATCACAGTGATCCGTGAAACCCGTGCCGTAAGCTACGCAAAATAAAGGAAGATTCTTTAAAAGAAAATAGATTAAAGGTGGCCGGAAGTAAAACTCCGGCCACCTTTTTATTTGTTAGCCGGGAACGGAAATGCTTTATTTACAATCCATAGAACCGGACTTCCTAATATTTTAACACTCTTCTCCTAATTATTATTTTGTGTTTTACTATTCACTTTCCTTATAGAAACTATTCAGATGCCGGGTTCTTATTAGTGCATGGTGTCTTATCCGGAAAAAAGTTTACAGTTATAAAAAAGAGAAACTGTAAAAAATGCGACAAAAAACGGCCTAACGGATTCGATCCGTTTATCGATCATCGAGGAACATTTATCGGGAGCGAGTAAAAATTCCCTTGCCCGTAAATATAACCTTCATAGTGGTAAGGTGATTCGCCATTGGATGCGTACCTTTGGTATAGAAACCCCTCTAAGCGTAGTGCCCATGAGTAAAAAAGAAGAAAATGAAGAGATCCTTCGTTTAAGGCAGGAACTCAAAGAGACCAAAACCAGATTGGCATATGAAAGGATGCGTGCCGATGCGTATGATAAGATGATCACTCTGGCAGAGAAAGAATTTCAGATTCCAGTGAGAAAAAAATCTGGCACCAAACCGTAAATGCGCTGTGCAAAGAGGAGAAAGGTTATAAGATCTCTTCTCTTTGCTCGCTGTTTGGTGTCACTCGCCAGTCGTATTATCAGCGCCAGGAAGTAGATTTCCACCGGCAGGCGATACAGGAAATGATTTTATATTATGTCCGTCAGGTGCGTGAGGATTTTCCTCGTATGGGCTACCTGAAGTTATATGAAAAAAGCAAATGGTTCTTTCAGGATGAGTTTACTTTAGGCCGGGATGCTTTTTATCATCTGTTACGGGAGCGGGGGCTTATGCTCAAATTAAAGAAGCGCAAAGCTCGTACCACCGATTCTTCGCATCGCTTTTTCCGGTATAAAAACCTGGTCAAAGATTTCACTGCTACGGCTCCCTGCAGGTTATGGGTAGCCGATATTACCTATATCCGCCTGGAGGATGGGTTTTGTTATTTATCTTTAGTAACCGATGGCTTTTCCCGGAAAATAGTGGGTTGGAGGCTTTCCGACTCTTTGAAATATGTTCATACCCGCAAAGCCCTGGAAATGGCCATAGAGGAGGCTGGAAAAGAAAAGCACTCGTTAGTGGGATTGATTCATCACTCAGACAGGGGAGTTCAATATGCTTACCCCGATTACACAGATCTGTTATGTGCTCATCGCTGCCGGATCAGTATGACTCAAAGCGGAGATCCGCTGGAGAATGCGTTGGCCGAAAGGATGAACGGAATCCTAAAACAGGAATGGCTTCATTGCCACCACTTTACTTGTATAGAACAGGCACAGATCGCAGTCGAAAAAGCCATCCGGTTATACAATACCCAAAGACCGCATGCCGCTTTAGGAATGAAAACACCCCAGATGGTACATCTAAATCAGCCCTATCAAAAAGAAGAATATCAAATCCCTTATCCCAGCCAGGAGACACCTTGCGGGACGGGTGCTGCCGCCCCCCCCCAACGCGGGGCGATCCCTGAGCGATGAACAGGTTTTTTTATTCTTCCATTTCTTTTACTACTTTTGGGAGAGTGTAAACGAAGCTTAGTAATTAGTTTTTCTCCTGTAAAGGAAGATCAGTAATAAACACTTCGTGTGTAAATAAACATTAGTAATTAACCTATAAACTGTAAACTTAATCCAGGAAAGGTAAATGGATGCGTACTGAGTAGGTTATGGTACAGGTACCATAAGGTTAAGGGTCAGGAATCATAAGGTTATGGTACAGGACTCATAACCTTATGGTGCCTGACCCTTAACCTATACTGTCCGTACAAAAGGAGTAGTAGGTCATGAAGGTTTGGATAAATTCCCTGCTTTAAAGTCCATAAAGTCCTGTATTCAATACATACAGGATAGATATAAAAAAGAAAGTCCCACCTTTCTCATGAAAGATGGGACCTTTATTCTAAAAAGTCTACTCCTTATTTGTATAACTTCTCACGCATTTCTGCTACTAACGGATCGGTAATGTAATCATCGTAATCCATCATTTTATCAATAATTCCATTCGGAGTTAATTCAATGATACGGTTGGCCACCGTCTGAATAAACTCGTGGTCATGACTGGAGAACAGAATGTTTCCTTTGAAAGTCTGTAAAGTATTATTAAATGCCTGAATAGATTCCAGATCCAGGTGATTGGTTGGAGTATCCAAGATCAATGTATTAGCGTCTTTCAGCATCATACGGGAGATCATACAACGCATTTTTTCCCCTCCGGACAGCACATTTACTTTTTTCAATAACTCTTCACCGGAAAACAACATACGGCCAAGAAACCCTTTCAGGAATACTTCGTTAGTATCAGAAGCAAACTGGCTCAACCACTCAATCAGATTGTAATCCGAATTAAAGTAGTGTGCATTGTCCAACGGTAAATAAGCGGTAGTGATGGTCTGTCCCCACTGGAATGTTCCGGCATCCGCTTTTTCTTCGTCATTAATGATCTGGAAAAAAGCAGTCATAGCACGTGGATCACGGCTCAGGAAAACGATTTTATCATCTCTTTCCACATTGAAGTTCAGATCCTGGAACAGCACTTTACCATCTATGCTCTTACTCAGTCCTTTTACTTCTAAAATCTGGTTTCCAGGTTCACGGGCCGGGGTGAAAATAATACCCGGATAACGACGGGAAGAAGGTTTGATCTCTTCGATATTCAACTTTTCCAACATCTTCTTACGACTGGTAGTCTGCTTGGACTTAGCCACATTCGCACTAAAACGGCGGATAAATTCTTCCAGCTCTTTTTTCTTCTCTTCCGCTTTCTTGTTTTGTTGCTGTTGCTGACGCAAAGCTAACTGGCTGGATTGATACCAGAAACTATAGTTTCCTGCGAACAACTGCAATTTGCCAAAGTCAATATCTACGGTATGCGTACAAACAGAATCCAGGAAGTGACGGTCGTGGCTGACCACTAATACGGTATGCTCAAAGTTGGAAAGATAATTCTCCAACCAGATCACGGTCTCTAAGTCCAGGTCATTGGTCGGCTCATCTAATAAAAGATTTTCCGGTTTCCCGAAAAGCGCTCTGGCCAATAAAACACGTACTTTCTGTTTACCACTCAGGTCTTTCATCAGTGTATAATGGAATTCTTCGCTGATCCCTAATCCGCTCAGCAGGCTGGCTGCGTCACTTTCCGCGTTCCATCCCTCCATTTCTGCGAATTTATCTTCTAACTCGGATACCCGGATACCATCGGCATCGCTGAAGTCCGGCTTTTCGTACAAGGCATTTTTTTCTGTCATCACTTCCCATAAGGTAGTATGCCCCATCAGGACAGTGTCCATCACCGTGTAGGCATCAAATGCAAAGTGATCCTGGCTAAGTACGGAAAGTCGTTCTCCCGGTCCCAAAGTAACTGTACCTCTTGTCGGATCCATTTCGCCGCTGATAATACGCAAAAGCGTAGATTTCCCGGCCCCGTTGGCTCCAATAATACCGTAGCAGTTACCTGAAGTAAATTTTAAATTAACATCCTGAAACAGGACCCGTTTTCCGAACTGTACATCCAGATTGTTTACTGTAATCATATTTTATTTATCTGTTATTTTGCTATAATGGAGTGCAAAGGTACGAAAAAATATGATCATAAACAGGGATATGGTTCGCTTATAGCATCCTACGGATAGAGATATTCGATTTATAGAGCTGATCTTATGTGTGGTTTTGTGGGGAGATTGTCTTTTTGAAAGAAGATTATTATGAAAAAAGGAAATCTGCCGTTTTTCTTCTAAAATAAAGACAATTAGCCTGTATTTTTTATTCTCCTAACCGTCTTAATTGGAAATTAATATCTATTTTTGTGTTCTTAAACAATAACGTAAATCAAAAACGATGACTGCAACGAAGCGAATGAAACGTGCGTTGGTCTCTGTTTATCATAAAGAGGGACTGGATGAAATCTTAAATAAACTTCATAATGAGGGTGTTAGCTTTGTTTCGACAGGTGGAACACAAACTTTTATAGAATCCTTAGGACTGCCTTGTGATGCAGTGGAAGATCTGACCGGATATCCTTCTATTCTTGGAGGCCGTGTGAAAACCCTTCACCCCAAAGTTTTCGGAGGCATTCTGACCCGTAGAGACAATGAAACAGACAACGCTCAGATTGCTGAGTATGAAATCCCTGAAATAGACCTGGTAATTGTAGATTTATATCCCTTTGAAGAAACAGTTGCTTCAGGTGCGGAAGAACAGGCAATTATTGAAAAAATAGATATAGGCGGCATCTCTTTGATCCGTGCGGCTGCCAAGAACCATAAAGATGTGGTGATCGTGGCATCGAAGGCTCAGTATGCTCCTTTGATGCAGCTTTTGGAAGAAAAGGGTGCGGAAACCTCACTGGAGGACCGGAAATGGTTTGCCAAAGAGGCGTTTGGTGTTTCTTCTGCTTATGATAGTGCGATCTTTAACTATTTTGATCGGGAAGAGGAATCGGCCTGTCGTGTGGCAGTGAATGAACCGATGCACCTGAGATATGGAGAAAATCCTCATCAGCAGGCTAAATTCTATGGAAAGTTTGAAGATGTCTTTGAACAGATTCATGGTAAAGAAATTTCTTATAACAATTTATTGGATATTGATGCGGCAGTTACGTTGATCGATGAGTTCGATGAATTGACTTTTGCTATTCTGAAACATAACAATGCTTGTGGTATTGCATCCCGGCCTACTGTGGTAGAAGCCTGGAAAGATGCCTTGGCCGGTGATCCGGTTTCTGCCTTTGGTGGTATTTTAGTTACTAACACCGTAGTGAATAAAGAAGTAGCTGAAGAAATTAACAAAATATTCTTTGAGGTGATCATTGCTCCGGATTATGACACGGATGCACTGGAAGTGTTGATGCAAAAGAGAAACCGCATCATTCTGATCCGCAAAGAAACAGAAATTGGTCCTAAACAATTCCGTTCTTTACTGAATGGTGTTCTGGTGCAGGATAAAGATTTGAGTATTCAGACCGCTTCGGATCTGGAACCTATCACAGAAAAACAACCTACGGCACAAGAGGTGGAAGACCTTTTGTTCGCTAATAAACTGGTAAAACATAGTAAGTCAAACGCTATTACATTAGTGAAAAACAAACAGTTGTGTGCCAGTGGAGTGGGACAGACTTCTCGTGTGGACGCTTTGAAGCAGGCTATTGAAAAAGCAAAATCGTTTGATTTTGATCTGAATGGAGCGGTGATGGCATCCGATGCTTTTTTTCCATTCCCGGATTGTGTGGAGATTGCGGATAAAGCAGGTATTACGGCGGTTATACAACCGGGAGGTTCTATAAATGATAAGCTTTCCGTAGACTATTGCAACGCCCATGGATTGGCTATGGTGAAGACGGGTATCCGTCATTTCAAACATTGATGTTTTAAAACAAAGGAAAAAAGATTATGGGATTATTCTCTTTTACGCAGGAAATTGCGATGGATCTTGGCACAGCGAATACCATTATTATCTGTAATGGGAAAGTGGTGGTGGATGCGCCGTCAGTTGTTGCGTTAGACAGACGAACAGACAAGGTATTAGCTGTTGGGGAAAAAGCCCGTCAGATGCATGGGAAGACGCACGAGAATATTCGTACGATCCGTCCGTTGCGAGATGGGGTGATTGCTGACTTCTTTGCCGCGGAACAGATGATTCGTGGTATGATCAAAATGATCGGTTCTAAAAACCGTTGGTTTTCACCTTCTCTTCGTATCGTCGTTTGTATACCGTCCGGAAGTACGGAGGTAGAATTGCGTGCTGTGCGGGATTCCGCGGAACATGCCGGTGGACGGGATGTATATATGATTTATGAACCGATGGCTGCGGCTATTGGTATTGGTATAGATGTGGAAGCTCCGGAAGGAAATATGATCGTGGATATAGGTGGGGGAACCACAGAGATCGCGGTTATTTCGCTGGGAGGTATTGTTTCCAACAAATCGATCCGTATTGCAGGGGATGACCTGACAGCGGATATTATGGAATATATGCGCCGTCAGCATAATGTGAAGGTGGGAGAGAGAACAGCGGAGCAAATCAAGATCCATGTAGGCTCTGCTTTGACCTTCCTGGATAATCCTCCGGAAGATTTCATTGTGCATGGCCCTAACCAGATGACAGCGTTGCCTATGGAGGTACCTGTTTCTTATCAGGAGATCGCCCATTGCCTGGAAAAATCCATCTCTAAGATGGAAGCGGCTATTCTGAGCGCCCTGGAACAGACTCCTCCGGAGTTGTATGCTGATATCGTGAGAAATGGTATTTATCTTGCGGGAGGTGGTGCTTTGATGAGAGGTTTGGATAAACGTCTGACCGATAAGATCAATATTAAATTTCATGTCGCAGAAGATCCTTTACACGCGGTAGCGAAAGGAACTGGCATTGCTTTGAAGAATATAGATAAATTTAATTTCCTTATTCGATAAATGTAATTGAAAATGGAAGATGGAAAGTTGATAATTAGAGTATTTTTAATTATCAACTTTCCATCTTCCATTTTCAATTAATCTTACGTATGCGTAAACTGCTTGACTTTCTCATAAGTAAAAGGCACTGGTTTCTCTTTATCCTGCTTGAAATTGTTTCCGTATGGCTGATCTATCGTAGTAATGCTTATCAACGGAATATCATCTTCAGCACGGCGAATGTAGTTTCCGGAAAAGTTCTTTCTGTCTCCGGAAATGTATATTCTTATTTGCATCTGAAAGAGGTAAATAAAGATTTGCTGGAACGGAATGGTGAGCTTGAGATGGAAGTTTTGCGGTTACAGGATCAGCTCGAGTCTATGATGGCTGATACGATCCGGTTTACTGGTTTCGTACCGGTAGATTCCACAGATCAGTTTCCCTATTCTTTTATTACAGCGGAAGTGGTGAATAACAGTGTGGCCCGGTTGTTTAACTATATCACACTCAATAAAGGAAGAAAAGATGGGGTGATGATCGATATGGGAGTTGTTTCGGAGAAAGGTGTAGTAGGCATTGTCTCGACGGTTTCGGATCACTATTGTGTGGTACTCCCTGTATTGAACCCCAAATTCCGTTTGAGTGGAAAGGTGTTGGGCAGTAGCTATTTCGGTTCTCTGAGCTGGAACGGACGGAGCACCCGGACGGCAAACCTGGATGAACTTCCCCGGCATGTGGATTTTCAGGAGGGAGATACGATCGTTACCAGTGGGTATTCTGCTGTCTTTCCGGAAGGACTACTTGTAGGAACCGTTTCTTCTTTCCGGAAACAGAATGATGACAATTTTTATTCATTAGAGGTAGACCTGACGACTGATTTTCATACACTGAAGAATGTAAAGATCATTCGCAATTATGATCAGGCGGAACGCCGGAAATTAGAGGAGGAAGCAAGAGGAAATGATTAATAATATAGTAAGGGGACTGATCTATTTTATCATACTTGTGTTGGTGCAGGTATTAATCCTGAATAATATCCATTTTTTCAGGATTGCCATTCCTTTCCTATATCTCTATTTTATCCTTAAACTGCCGGTGGGAACTTCCCGGTCACTGGTCGTTTTTCTCTCTTTCCTGATTGGGTTGGTAATCGATATTTTTTCAAACACACCGGGAATGCATGCGGCTGCCTGTACTTTGACCGGATTCTTACGGAATGGGATCATTCAACTGTTTATGGGAAAAGATCTGGTGGGCGGAATCTTCCCTTCGTATAAGACATTTGGTCTGGGAGGATTTTTTAAGTATACATTGACCTGTGTACTATTGCATCATACCACCTTGTTTATGATTGAATCCCTGACCTTCTTTGACCCTCTTTTCTTGGCACTTCGTATATTAGCGAGTGTGCTGTTAACAACATTATTGATTTGTACCATCGAAGCATTTAATATAGAGTCACAAAAAAGTGGAGAATAACTTAAAGTATAGACTGGAGAACCGGCGCTACATTATCTCGGCAGCAGTGATTGGTCTGGTTCTTATCTTTATTATCCGCCTGTTTTTCCTACAGATACTGAACAGTGATTATAAAGCCTGGGCAGATAGTAATGCCTTCTTAAAGAAAACGTTATATCCTTCCCGGGGAATGATCTATGACCGGAACGGAAAGTTGCTGGTCTATAATCAACCGGCCTATGATGTGATGGTTGTTATGCGGGAAGTCCAGCCGTTTGATACGCTTGATTTCTGTAGTACCCTCGGTATATCAAAGGAACAGTTCGATAAACGGATCACCGATATTAAGAATCGCCGTTTGAATCCGGGATATTCCTCTTATGTTCCCCAGCTCTTTATGAACCATCTGTCGGCACAGGAATATGGAGTGTTACAGGAAAAACTCTATAAATTCCCGGGATTTTATATACAAAACCGTACGATCCGGGAATATGAATATCCATATGCTGCCCATGTGTTGGGAAGTATCGGGGAGGTAAATAAAAAAGATATAGAGCAGGATGACTACTATGTGCGGGGAGATTATTCCGGTCGTTCCGGTGTAGAGAGATCCTACGAAGAGGCCCTGAGAGGAGAAAAAGGGATTGAGATCCTTTTACGGGATGCGCATGGACGTATCAAAGGGAAATATGAAGACGGTGTACATGACGTGGCTCCTGTTTCCGGGAAAAGCCTGACCCTGTCGATCGATATGGATTTGCAGGCATATGGTGAAAAACTGATGCAGAATAAGGTGGGAGCAATCGTTATGATTGAGCCTGCTACCGGAGAGGTATTGTGTATGATCTCTGCGCCTACGTTTGATCCGGGTATGTTAGTAGGAAGGCAACGGGGAAAGAGTCATGCGATCTTAGAAAAAGATCCGTTAAAGCCTCTTTTTGACCGTGCTTTAATGTCCTACCATCCGCCGGGGTCTACTTTTAAGCCTGCCCAGGGCCTGGTCTTTTTGCAGGAAGGGGTGATCACTCCTGAAACCATGTACACCTGTGCACATGGATATCCGTTCCGGGGAGGGAAACCGGCCTGCCACGGACATTATTCTCCGTTAGGGTTGACGGCTGCGTTGGCTACTTCCTGCAATGCCTATTTTTGTTGGGGACTCCGGGATATGCTGGATGTGAAACGCCGCTATCCGACCGTCCAGGATGCATTCGAAGTCTGGAAGAATCATATTGTCAGCATGGGGTTTGGTTATAAGTTAGGCATTGATCTTCCGGGTGAAAAGAGGGGATATATTCCGAACAGTAAGGTGTACGATAAACTGTATAATGGGCGTTGGAATTCCAGTACGATCATTTCTATTTCGATTGGCCAGGGAGAGATCATAGCTACTCCTTTACAGATCTGTAATTTGTCGGCTACGATCGCTAACCGGGGCTATTTCCATACGCCTCATATTGTGAAAGAGATACAGGGTGGGGAGCTGGATACGCTATATACCAACCGGAGATATACATCGGTGGAGACCCATCATTATGCGTATATTGCCCAGGGCATGCGGGATGCGGTTTTAGGAGGAACCTGCCGTAGTGCTGCTTTACCGGGTATTGAGGTGTGTGGTAAGACCGGTACGGCGGAGAATCCGCATGGGAAAGACCACTCTATTTTTATGGGATTTGCTCCGTATGATAAACCGGAAGTGGCTATTGCCGTATTTATTGAAAATGCAGGTTTTGGTGCTACTTATGCAGTACCTATAGGAAAACTGATGCTGGAGAAATATCTGGAAGGAGAGATCTCGGAAGCAAATAAATACACAGAAGATTATATTGTAAACGCTGTAATTTTACCGGCCAATGTCCTATAGGAATACAAATATATGGAAAACGATAGACTGGTTCACGATTTTGCTCTATGTGATCATGGTGGTTGCGGGTTGGTTTACGATCTGTGGTGCCAGTTATGAGTTTGATAACGTGGGATTATTTGATCCTTCCGGCCGTCCCGGATCCCAACTGGTCTGGATCGGAACGGCAGTGGTGCTTATCTTTATTATTCTGATGCTGGAAAGTGACTTCTTTGATGTCTTTTCACTTTTGATCTATGCAGCCATGATCGCTTTACTGATCGTCACGATCTTTGTGGCTCCCGATATTAAGGGATCCCGCTCCTGGCTTGTCTTAGGCCCGGTCCGGTTGCAGCCTGCCGAATTTGCCAAGTTTGCCACAGCGTTGGCTCTGGCAAAGTTGATGAGTGGATATGGTTTTAAGCTGACTACTTTCAGGAATTTTTCCTATGCTTTACTAATTATCTTTTTACCGATGGTTTGCATCCTTCTGCAAAAGGAAACCGGTTCGGCGTTGGTATACCTGGCTTTTTTTCTGGTACTCTACCGGGAAGGGATGTCCGGATATATTTTGTTAACAGGAGTATGCGCAGTTGTCTTTTTTGTCGTCAGTATGATGTATTCAGATGTGATGGTAGGAATTACCCCTTTGGGAGAATGGATTGTTTTATGTATGATCCAGGTGATTACGATCTTTCTGGTACAGATCAAAAGAGGAAATCAACTGGCCGTTAAAGTTATTTTAGGAGCTTCCCTCATAACCTATCTGATCGCTTACCTGATTTCTGTATATATTCCGGTCAATTATGTCTGGATCTCTATCGCATTGATCGTGGCTACGGCTTTTTATCTGGTCTATCTTTCTACGCGGAGCTGGATCTGGCATTATTTACTGATCGCTGTTTTTGCGATCGGCTCTGTTCTTTTCATGTTTTCTGTCGATTATGTGTTTGATGAGATCCTGGAGCCTCATCAACAGATCCGTATCAAAGTTTCTCTTGGCCTGGAAGATGATCCGACCGGCGCAGGCTATAATGTCAATCAATCCAAAATTGCGATCGGTTCCGGTGGCTTAGCCGGCAAAGGGTTTCTGAACGGAACACAGACTAAACTGAAATATGTGCCGGAACAGGATACAGACTTTATCTTTTGTACGGTAGGAGAGGAGCAGGGATTTATAGGGGCTTCCCTGGTACTTATTCTGTTTGCGGTTTTTATTTTGCGGTTGATTGTCCTTGCTGAACGACAAAAAGGTACGTTTAGCAGAGTGTATGGATATGGAGTAGCCTCCATCTTCTTTTTCCATCTGGCGATCAATATTGGCATGGTGACCGGATTGGTGCCGGTGATTGGGATCCCGTTGCCTTTCTTTAGTTACGGGGGATCTTCGCTGTGGGGATTCACGATCCTGTTATTTGTTTTTCTCCGGTTGGATGCGTCCAAGAAGGAACGCCTGTAAGGTTTTTCTTATTCGTAGTCTACCGGGCCTTTTCTACCCGGAACCCGATCTCTTGTATTCCTTTTAAGACATCTGTCCGCATACCCTGCCTGAAACTGTAGGTGTACTGTCCTTCATGGGGAAACAAATAATCGGAACGCAACAGAAAACTGGAGTGGAAAAGGGAAATCCCTTTCCCATACCATTTGCCGAAATCATCTGCTAATACACATTCGATCGTATCCCGTTGCAAACTACCGATCGGTTGTTCGATCGTATAAAAGATCCAGAGGTTCTGGAAAGGATAGAGATTATTATTCCGTATGTCTAATGTCAGATTATACGGAACGGTGATATCATCAATATGGAAAGTAAAATAATATTCCTTATCCTTCTCCCATCTTCTGTCTTCTATGGCCTGATACTGGTCATAGATCGCTTTATTCTCACAAGAGAAGCATAAGAAACATATGCTGGTAAAAAGGAAACTTTTAAGCTTCCGGCTTAGGTTTATTTGATTTACCCTGCGGTTTATCATTTGTTCCTTTCTGTCTGTTTTTATTTGATCGCTGATGATTATTCCCTCTGTTCCGGTTTTGCTGGTTGCGGGGAGTACTGCTGTTTTCACCTCCTCCTCCGGTATGGGGCTGATTCCCGTTATTTTCTTTCCTGGCGATCACTTTACGTCGAGGTTGCGGTTTCCCGTTTCCGTTAGCTTCCGCTTGTGTGTTAGTACCATTTCCATTCCCGTTGTTGCGCTTTTTCTTCTTTTTCTTCAGATTATTATCAAAACGGGTAAGGCTGTCCTGCCCTAAAATATCGTGGGAATCTCTTTTTGGTGTGCTTGTCTTGGTATCCTCTTGCAGAGATGCGGGCTTATTACCCTTTTTATTCATATGGATAATGTCAAACACACGGTCTGCCGAAATCGTCACGAGGTTAGCTCCAAATGATTTATCCGTTGAATAAGTCATTTCCCGTTTGAATATATCGGTCTTGAAGTGATAATGAGTATTATCTTTGGTTTCCAGTGGAATCTCTTTAGAAGGTAAACGTTTTTGTGCTTCTACATAAGCATCTACTTCATAGTTGATACAGCATTTCAGTTTAGCACATTGTCCGGCCAGTTTCTGCGGGTTCATCGAAATATCCTGATAACGGGCAGCTCCTGTAGCAACGGATACGAAACTGGTCATCCAGCTTGAACAGCAGAGCTCTCTGCCACAAGGACCAATCCCTCCGATTCGTCCGGCTTCCTGCCGGGCACCGATCTGTTTCATTTCAATACGTACCCGGAAAGCTTCTGCCAACACTTTGATCAGTTGCCGGAAATCGACACGCTCATCTGCAATATAATAGAAAATCGCTTTATTGCCATCCCCCTGATATTCTACATCCCCAATCTTCATATTCAGACCCAGATCAGCAGCGATCTGCCGGGAGCGGATCATCGTTTCATGTTCCTTGGCTTTAGCCTCGTTATATTTTTCTATATCGGTAGGTTTTGCCTTCCGGTACACCCTTTTTACCTCTACACCTTCGGTTCTGGTATTGTTCTTCTTCATTTGAAGCAAAACTAACTTCCCCGTTAGGGTCACGGTTCCTATATCATGCCCCGGACTGGCTTCCACAGCAACCACATCCCCTTTTTCCAGAGGAATCTTTGCACTGTTCAGAAAGTAACCTTTCCGTGTATTTTTAAATTGAACTTCTACATAATCCGTGGCATTCGCTGCGTCCGGGACATCACAAAGCCAGTCATATGTGTTGAGTTTATTATTTTGTATCTTACTGCATCCTTTTCTACCCATGCAGCAGCTACCTTTATTTAGTTTGAAATCCATTTTTTAAATGTCAATATGTAAGTATCATACTCTGTATGTACGCAAAAGTAGACATTTATTCTTAATGAGTTGTTATGATGTTCAAAAAACATAAAGGACTACCGTCCGAAGGATAAATAAAAAACTCCGGTTGACAGCCATGTCACCGGAGTTTGAATTATTTAAAGGAATAATAAATCTATTCTTACGGAATCAGATGATGTTTGCGGAAAATAGTCTGGATTGCATTCATTGCCTGGTCTAATTGTGCTTTGGTGTGTGTAGCCATCAAAGAGAAACGGATCAAAGTATCCTGTGGAGCGACAGCAGGAGCCACTACCGGGTTTACAAATACACCAGCATCAAATAATTCACGAACGATCAGGAAAGTCAGATCATTATCACGGATAAAGAGAGGAATGATCGGAGTAGACGTGTGACCAATTTCACAACCCATATCCCGGAATCCTTTCAACGCGTAATTAGTCAGATCCCATAGGTTCTGGATCCGTTCCGGCTCAGTCATCATAATATCTAAGGCCGCTGCAGCCGCAGCCGTTGCAGCTGGTGTACTACTTGCACTGAAAATATAAGAACGGGAATGGTGACGGAGATAGTTGATGATCTCTTTGTCTGCAGCGATAAATCCACCTAATGAAGCAAATGATTTACTGAAGGTACCCATGATCAGGTCCACATCATCTGTTACACCAAAGTGATCACAGGTTCCGCGCCCCATCTTTCCTAATACCCCAATACCATGAGCCTCGTCGACCATGATATTTGCATTGTATTTTTTTGCTAATTCAACGATTGCCGGCAGGTTGGCGATATCACCTTCCATACTGAAAACACCATCGGTAACAATCAGTTTTACCCGGTCCGGATCACATTTCTGGAGTTGTTTCTCCAGCGATTCCATATCATTGTGTTTGTATTTTAACTTGGTAGAGAAGGAAAGACGGTGTCCTTCGATAATGGAGGCGTGATCGAGTTCATCCCATAGAATATAATCTTCACGGCCGGTAACACAGGATACTACGCCTAAATTTACCTGAAAACCGGTTGAATATACAATTGCATCTTCTTTTCCGATAAATTCCGCCAAACGCCGTTCCAAATCTAAATGTAAATCTAACGTCCCGTTCAGAAAGCGCGACCCGGCACAACCGGTACCATACTTTTCAGTAGCCTGAATAGCTGCTTCTTTTACTTTCGGGTGGTTAGTCAATCCCAGATAAGCATTCGAACCAAACATCAGTACCTTTTTCCCATCGATCTGAACTTCCGTATCCTGATCACTCTCGATCTTCCGAAAATAAGGGTAGATTCCGGCTGCCATCACTTTTTGCGGAATATCATACTTCGCTAATTTCTCTTGTAAAAGTTTCATGTTATATAATAAGAGAATATATTTGTTGCTTAAAAATATTAAAAGAGCCGGGATTTGTTTACATATAAATGACTACATGTTTTGGCAAATCCAGTCGCAAAAGTAGTAAAAAATCACTTATGCTTACCCAAACGCTTTAAAAGTTTCACAAAAGCATTATTTTTGTCGAGGTTAAGTGAGAAAGTAGTGACCGTTAAGGCAGTGTAAGCATGAACAATCAGAAAATCAGTATTAAAGCGATTATAAATCCTATTTCCGGTATCGGTTCCAAACGAAAGATCCCTAAAATGCTGACTGAAATTAGTCAGGAAGAAAATGTTTCGCTTGATATTGTTTTTACGGAATATCCCGGACATGCCAGTGAGATCACAAAAAAGGCTGTGGAGGAGGGAATTGATTGTATCGTGGCTGTAGGAGGAGATGGGACGGTGAATGAGATCGCTCGCTCCATGATCTATTCAGATACGATTTTAGGAATTATTCCTAAAGGATCCGGAAATGGTCTGGCCCGCGAACTTCATATTCCGATGGATGCAAAAAAAGCACTGGATCTGATCGTAAAAGGCCATGTCACTACGATCGATGCATGTAAAGCGAATGAAAAGGTTTTCTTCTGTACGTGTGGGGTTGGTTTTGATGCCGCCGTCAGCCAGAAATTTGCAGAAGAAAAACACCGGGGGTCTCTTACATATATAAAAAATACGATAGAAGAGTACCTGAGTTATAAACCGGAACCTTATGAATTATGGATCGATAGCCAGACTGTGAAAGAAAAAGCCTTTTTAGTTGCTTGTGGCAATGCCTCCCAGTACGGAAATAATGCCTTTATTGCTCCTCATGCTAACATACAGGATGGAGAGATGGATCTGACGATCCTGACCCCTTTTACTCCGCTTGACATCGCTCCGTTAGCAATTCAATTATTTACAAAGCAGATTGACCGGAATAGTAAGATCCGGACATTTAAGGGAAAAGAGGTCACTATCATACGGCAAAAGCCGGGAATTATGCACCTGGACGGAGAACCCATGATGGCGGATAGCCGGATTGATATTTCTATTTTACCCAAAGCTTTGAAAGTACTCACCCCGGAGCAGGTCTCTTTTACAGAAGAGGTACAACATCTTTTCGGACAGGTGACCCGCTTCTTTGATAAGCGGCTTCCCTACATCTTCAGGTAATAGTCCCGGGTTAGTCTGATATATTCCGGTGTATACTGATGACGGCCGGTTTCAATAATTAGCTGATCTCTTTCTGTTAATCTATCCTGGTTGAAGGAAAATTCAACAAGAATACGTTTAGGCTCAGCGTCCGGAGCCGGTAAGACTTCCAGCCTTTTTGTCAGATGTAATCCCTGTTTCTTCCGGATCATTTCCAACTCCGGTTCATTTTGTGCGGGCAGGATAAATGCCATGCGTCCGGTTGGTTTCATAAGACATATACTTTCTTCCACTAATTCCTCCAGCGGCAGCGTATCCGTGTGACGAGCCAGGTTTCTTTGTTGATCAGGTCCTTTTAAAGACTGTTTGAAATAGGGAGGATTGGAGACGATCAGGTCATATTTTTTATCTGTCTTCTCCGCATAGTTTCCAAGACTGGAATGATAGACCCGGATCTGATTCCGGAAAGCAGATACGGATACATTTTCCGAGGCTTGTATAAAGGCTGACTTCTCTATATCAATGGCATCAATTTGTGCATTGGTTCGTTGCGCCATCATTAAAGCAATTAATCCGGTACCTGTTCCTATGTCTAATATATCCTGACAATGATCCGTATCTACCCAGGCTCCTAACAAAACACCGTCAGTACCCACTTTCATGGCACATTTATTATGCCAGACTGTAAATTGTTTGAATTGAAACCAGGGATTTGCCATTTTGCAGATTCATTGAGCAGGCAAAATTAAGAAAGATTTTTCCGGGAATGAAATCCCGGTGTATATAATAATGTGGTTTTCTTTCCAAAGGTCAGAGAAAAACTTTAACTTTGGCAAGTTTATTGTAACTCTATCTTGCAGCGATATATCGAATTATATGAAAAATAAAACAAGAATACTCACCCAACATTCTTTTGACGACTTGGAGGATAATTTGGGAATTGTAATGCCAATCTTAACAGAATGTGATGTAGATGAGGATTTTGCGGAGGGAATGGAGAAAGTCGGCGCAGTTGTTCCGATCTTGCCTTTACGTAATATGGTTCTTTTTCCAGGTGTAGCTATGCCGGTGATCATAGGCCGTCCTAAATCGATGCGTCTTATTAAAGAGGCTGTGAAAAAGAAATCTCTGATAGGAGTGGTATGCCAAAAGGAGATGAATACGGAAGATCCGGGTATGGAAGATCTGTATTCTGTGGGCGTGATCGCAGATGTGGTACGGGTCCTGGAAATGCCGGATGGAACAACGACTGTTATTTTACAGGGAAAGAAACGTTTTGAACTGGAAGAGATTGTAAAAACGGATCCGTTCCTCAAAGGAAAGATCTCGCTGCTCGATGATACGATGCCGGATAAAAGCGATCGTGAATTCGAAGCATTGATCTCTACGATAAAAGATCTTACAATTAAGATGTTAGGAGCTTTATCAGAACCACCAAGGGATCTGATTTTCTCCATAAAGAATAATAAGAATGTGCTTTACCTGGTGAACTTCTCTTCCAGTAATATTCCAAACGGAGCCTCTGAAAAGCAGGAATTACTTTTGATAAGTGATCTGAAAGAGAGGGCTTACCGGTTGTTGTTTATTCTGAACCGGGAATATCAGTTAGTGGAGTTGAAGACCTCGATCCAGATGAAGACACATGAGGATATCAACCAGCAACAAAAGGAATATTTTCTCCAGCAACAGATCAAAACGATTCAGGAAGAGTTGGGTGGTAACATCAATGAACTGGAGATAAAAGAGCTACGTATGAAAGCGGCCAAGAAAAAATGGCCGGCATCTGTAGCGGAAATCTTTGAGAAGGAAATACGGAAGCTGGAACGTCTTCACCCTCAGTCTCCGGACTTTTCTATACAGACCCAATATGTACAAACGATCGTAAATCTTCCCTGGGAGGAATGCAGCAAAGATAATTTCAATTTATCCCATGCCCAGAAAGTACTGGACCGGGATCATTATGGGTTGGAGAAAGTCAAAGAACGTATCATTGAACATCTGGCGGTTTTGAAACTGAAAGGAGATATGAAATCTCCGATCATCTGCCTGCACGGCCCTCCGGGAGTTGGAAAAACCTCTTTAGGCCGTTCGATTGCAGAGGCCTTAAACAGGAAATATGTTCGTATATCTTTGGGTGGACTTCATGATGAAGCGGAAATCAGAGGGCACCGCCGTACCTATATCGGAGCTATGTGTGGCCGGATCATCCAGAATCTTCAGAAAGCCGGAACATCCAATCCTGTATTTGTTCTGGATGAGATCGATAAGATCACCAGTAATTTTAAAGGTGATCCCGCGTCTGCTTTACTGGAAGTACTGGATCCGGAACAAAACAATACCTTTCATGATAATTACCTGGATATTGATTATGATCTGAGTAAGGTGATGTTTATTGCTACGGCCAATAATCTGAATACGATCTCCCAGCCTCTGCTGGACCGTATGGAAATGATAGAGGTGAGCGGTTATATTCTGGAAGAAAAGGTGCAGATCGCTGCCAAACATTTAGTCCCTAAACAGCTGGAAGCACATGGTATTCCAAAAAGCAAGGTCAAATTCCAGAAGAAAACACTGGAACAGATCGTGGGTTCTTATACCAGAGAGAGCGGAGTGCGTGAATTAGATAAAAAACTGGCTAAAATCATGCGCAAACTGGCTCGCAGAATCGCAATGGATGAACCTGTGCCTGCGCAGATCAGACCGGAAGATTTACACACCTATTTGGGCGCAGTAGAATATACCCGGGATAAATATCAGGGAAATGAATATGCCGGAGTAGTAACGGGATTGGCATGGACAGCCGTAGGAGGAGAGATCCTCTTTGTGGAATCCAACCTGAGTCGTGGAAAAGGAGGTAAACTGACCCTTACCGGGAACCTGGGAGATGTCATGAAAGAATCCGCCATGCTGGCCCTGGAATATATTCACTCACATGCGGCCCAGTTTGATATCAAAGAAGAAATGTTTGAACATTGGAATGTGCATGTGCATGTGCCCGAAGGAGCTATCCCAAAAGATGGACCCAGTGCGGGAATCACGATGCTCACCTCTTTGGTTTCCGCTTTCACTCAACGGAAAGTACGGGAAAACCTGGCGATGACCGGAGAGATCACCCTACGTGGAAAAGTGCTGCCTGTAGGTGGCATCAAAGAAAAAATCTTAGCAGCCAAACGTGCCGGTATTAAAGAGATTATCCTATGTAAGGAGAATAAAAAAGATGTGTGTGAGATCAAAGAGGAGTATATTAAAGGATTGGCCTTTCATTATGTGGATGATGTTCGTGAAGTAATAAATATAGCTTTACTGGAACAAAAAGTGGAAAACCCGTTATTCTGATTTCTCCATAAATAAGAAAGGGCTTTTAGATAGTATCTGAAAGCCCTTTTTCTATATATTTTTTATCTGAGTTTTTATGCCTCAGTCTTTTCTTCGGTTTCTTCTTCCGCTTCCGGCGCCGCAGGAGTAAAATTAGTAATACCGTTTCCAATTAGGAGATTGTACCAGGCAAGTAATTTTTTGATATCACTTGGATACACCCGGTCACGGTCGAAATTAGGAAGAACTTCTGCCAGATACGCATACAGCTCTGCTGGTTTTGCACCGCTTGGATTAAGAGATGTTTCCTCTCCGTTTTCTTTATTTTTGATACTGGTAAGTACTTCATGTAAAGGTGCTTCCGATTCGTCGGTATAAATCGCGATATCACCTAATGAGATTACTTTATCTTTCGCGTAAGCAGGTATTCTTTTCTGATCCACCAATGATTCTACAATCAACATGTTCTTTCCATGAGATACCAACTTAAATAATCCCGGTTTTCCCGAGATAGACAAAATAGTCTTCAACATAATTTTTTGTTTATAATAGAGTTAAACTTTAATGGTGCAAAAGTAATATTTTAATTGACAATCCGGCTTCCTGACCGGAGAAACTTTTGCAATCCGGTGATGGGACAACAAAAAAGCCATCCCGGTGAACGGAATGGCTTTTCGTATGGCAATAGAACCAGAGTGGATTACACTCTTTTTTCTTTGATTCTTGCTTTTTTACCGGTAAGCGCACGTAAATAATACAATTTAGCTCTGCGAACTTTACCAACTTTGTTACGGGTAATGCTTTCGATAAATGGAGAATCCAGTGGGAAAATTCTTTCAACACCTACATTCTCTGACATCTTACGAACAGTGAAACGTTTTTTGTCTCCGTGACCTGAAATACGAATCACCACACCTCTGTACTGCTGAATACGTTCTTTGTTACCTTCTTTGATACGGTAAGCTACTGTGATAGTATCACCACTTTTGAAAGAAGGATGTTCTCTTTTGGTAGCAAACGCTTCTTCTGCAATTTTAATTAAATCCATTGTAGTATAGCTTTTTAATTGTAATTTTTTTTGAAACGCAATGTAACGGGCTACTTTTCCCGACAGAGATTACGTAAAGCGGATGCAAAGTAACGAAACATTTCTCAAATTACCAAATAGCCAGTTGGATAATTTCAATATCCGGACTGAAAAATACCCGGCTTCAATACTTCTGTGTGCTCGTTTCAGATCTGTGAATAAGGCAAAGGTAGTAAGTAGGTACTGGTATTATTCGTTGCCGTATGGGCATATTCCGGTTTATCTTTCATCCCTATCCAGTCCGGATGCTTTCCAAATTTTCCCCATGCCTCTTCTCTGGCTTCTTTATCTTTGTACCAGGTCAGATACATTAAAGCGGGCATACGGGAACCGGCAAGGATATCTCCATAAAACACAGAATGAATCCCTACTTTATCAAAAACATCGATCTCTTCCGCATTAAACATCCCTACTTTCCGCCGGTTGGCTTCATCATTCGGACTGTGGTAAAGACGTAATTCAAATAACCCCCGGTCTTTATCCGGCATACGGAGTTGAGGGATCTTGTCAAATGCTTCACTCAGAAATGTTTCGTAATTGGAATAGACCGGTTCCGGTGCTGTTTCATCATAAAATGGCTGTGCCGCTTTTCTGAAAACATTGTCCTCCCAAATGTTGTTTTTTATTGTATGATAGGCGGAGAAATCCGGGTAAATAAACAAATAAAAACGTTTTTCCTCTTCTTCTTTATTAAAAAGGGAAAACGCTCCTACTTTGATCCCCTGACGGTTGTAGGCTGGAATCAATGTTTTTCATAAAATTGATCCAGTTTATCCGCACCTTTGTGAAGGGTATACACTCGCCATTCATAGATCTCTTTCTTTGCAGTGGTGGAGGAAATACCTGGTATTTCTTTGAGTGCAGGTGCTACAGCAACGACTCCGGCAGTTTTGAGAAAATTTCTCCTAAGCATAGATTTATAGATTAAGTTAATATGAAACAGGTAACGATCTCAAAGGTAAAAATATCATGCGAAATTTCTTATATTTACAGAATAAAATGAATGAGCGAGGATGAGAAAAATTTATTTTTTTATATTACTCTGTCTTAGTGGGTTTTCTTTGAGTGCCCAGACTCAGACCATACCAGAGCTTCTCCGGCAGGCGGATCAGCAAAAAATGAACCACTGGGTAGATTCTGTTTTTGATGCGATGAGTTATGATGAACGGATAGGACAGTTGTTTATGATTGTATCTGAACCTAAAACCGATAACCGTACCATTCAAAGACTGTTACGCTATATCGATGAAATTAAAATCGGTGGCATTCTGTTTCATAAAGGAGATCCGGTTACGCAGGCAGAAGTGACTAACCGGATGCAAAAAGAGTCCAAGGTTCCTTTATTAATATCCTTAGATGGTGAGTGGGGATTATCTATGCGTTTGGATGGTACTACCCGTTTCCCTAAAAATATGATGTTAGGAGCGATTGAAAATAATGAGCTCATCCGGATATATGGGGAAGAGGTAGCCCGCCAGTGTAAGGAGATGGGAATCCATATTAATTTTGCTCCGGCTCTGGACGTGAATAGTAATACCAGCAACCCGGTAATTGGGTTACGTTCATTTGGAGAAGATCCGGATGCGGTGGCGGAAAAGGGAATTGCTTATTCCAGGGGGCTGGAAAGTAACGGGATCATTTCCGTAGCTAAACATTTTCCGGGGCATGGGGATACTGCGGAAGATTCCCATTACACCCTTCCGGCTGTACGGCATGACAGGGAGCGGCTGGAAAATATAGAACTGTTACCTTTCAGACGATATGTCTATGAAGGTTTTTCCGGTATGATGACTGGACATTTATATGTACCGACTCTGGATAAGACGCCGAATAAAGCCGCTTCTTTTTCCCGTCCGATCGTGACAGGTTTATTAACAGATGAGATCGGGTTTACCGGTCTGAAGTTTACAGATGCTCTACAGATGAAAGGAGCTGTATCCGGACGGGAAAATCCTTGTATAATGGCTTTGCAGGCTGGAAATGATGTGCTGTTAGCTCCATCTGCTCCTTTCAGTGATTTTAATGCTGTCAAACAAGCCATTGAAAAAGGGATACTGGATCTCAAAGAGATCGAAGCGAAATGTATAAAGATCCTTCGGTATAAATATATTGCGGGACTGAACGAATATAAACCGGTAGAGCTACAGGGTTTATCAGAACGTTTGAACTCTCCGCATGCCGCCTGGGTAGCGGCAAAGTTAAATGCGGAGGCGATTACTCTTCTGAAAAATGAATCCGCTATTATTCCGGTCCGGGAATTGGATAAAAAGAAGATTGCGGCTGTCTCTTTCGGAGATGTGGCAGGAAATGAGTTTCAGACTATGTTGCAGCGATACGATGAGGTAGCTACCTTTAGTATTCCACGGAATGCCACAGCGGCACAGGTGCAACAGGTATATAACAGATTGAATAATTATGATGTGATTATCTGTGGTATTCATACGGTCCGTATACCGGAAAGTCAATCCCTGATCCAGTTAGCCGCAAAGAAAGAGGTGATTCTTACCTTTTTTACTTTACCTTATTTCTGTAAACAATACAGTAAGACGATCCAACAGGCAAAAGGAGTCGTAATGGCTTATGAGAGTACTCCTTTGGCCAAAGAATATGCAGCTCAGGTCATTTTCGGGGGAATAGGCGCAAGAGGAAAATTACCGGTATCCATTCCAACTCTTTATTTTGCAGGAACCGGTATTTTCACTGCGAAAAGCCGCCTGGGATATCATGAACCGGAAGAGGTGGGAGCCAATGCAAAAAGGCTGGAAGTAATCGAATCCATCGTAAATGAAGGGTTAGAGAAAGAGGCTTATCCCGGTTGTCAGGTGTTGGTTGCAAAAGATGGGATGATCATTTATAATAAAGGATTTGGGTATTTTGATTATAACAAAAAGCAAAAAGTGACAGAACACTCGGTGTATGATCTGGCTTCTGTCTCCAAAGCTGCCGCAACCTTGTTGGCCGTGATGAAAGGATATGACCAGGAGTTTTTTACACTGACCCATAAGGTGTCAGATTTTGTGCCGGAACTCCGGGAATCCAATAAAAAAGATCTGGTCATCCGGGAATTGCTCTATCATCAATCCGGTGTTATTCCTACGATTAACTTTTATCTGAAAACCATTGATAAGGATAGTTATAAAGGGAGCCTGTATAGTGCCACTAAGAATGCTACCCATCCGGTGCAGTTTGATCCTAAAACCTATGTAAGAAATGATTTTGCTTTTCTTCCGGAACTGGTTTCTCCGGTAGAAAAGCCGGGTTTCCATACCCAGGTTGCCCGTAACTTTTACCTGAATCAAACTTTTCAGGATACCATCATGCAGGAGATCCGGGATTCCCGTTTAGGAGTCCGGGGTAAATATCAATACAGTTGCATCAATTTCATTATGCTTCAGAAAATGATGGAAAATCAGTTGGGAAAACCATTAGATGAGATTTTATATACGAACTTCTATGATCGTCTGGGAGCTAAAAAACTGCGGTATAACCCGGTGAAATATATGGATTCATTGCTCATAGTCCCTACGGAAAATGACCAGTTCATCCGTCGTCAGTTATTAAGAGGATATGTGCATGATGAAGCAGCAGCTTTTCAGGGAGGAGTTTCCGGAAATGCCGGCCTATTCTCCAATGCCAATGACCTGGCAAAAGTTTTACAGTTATTTCTCAATCAGGGGGGATATGGAAATGAACAATATCTTTCTATGGAAACAACCCGTTTGTTCACCCAGAGTAAAAGCCCGAATTCTCACAGAGGACTTGGATTTGATAAACCGGTAGTGGGCAATCCGAAAAGTTCACCTTGTGGTGCGCTGGCCCCTCGTTCTGTATATGGACATACCGGTTATACCGGAACCTGTTTCTGGGTGGACCCGGAGAATGACCTGATCTATATTTTCCTGAGTAACCGGGTCAATCCAACCCGTGTGAATAGTAAATTAAGCGCTCTTGAGATCCGTAAACGGATACAGGATGCAATATATAAAGCGATTGACCGGAAAAGTCAAAAAGATTAGTATTTTTGCACCTCCCGGTGAGGGATATTATTTACTTTTAAAACACTATACGTAATATGCTTTTTGGACACGGTGATGACTTTTACAATTCGAAGAGTGAAGTGAAAATCAACTTCAGCTCAAATGTCTGGCATGGTGCAAATCTTGAGAAACTACAGGCACATCTGATAGAGCATTTTGATAGTTTGACCCATTATCCGGAACCGGATGCGGGCAGTCTGAAAAGACTACTGGCGCGACGCTATGAAATAAAAGACGATAATGTCGTGGTAACGAATGGTTCTACAACTGCCTTTTATATGATTGCCCAGACCTGGCAGGGTGCTAAATCTACGATCCTGATACCATCCTTTTCCGAGTATGAAGACGCATGTCTTTTGCATGGACATGAGATCAGTTTTTTTTCTAACAATGAAGACCTCTCAGAACTGTCTCTGGAAGGACAGGATTTTTGTTGGATCTGTAATCCAAATAATCCGGATGGAAAATTGCGGCACCGTAGTGAGTTGTTAAAACTGATCGCTGCAAACCGCCAGACTACTTTTATCATCGATCAGGCATATGTTGCTTTCACAACAGAGGATATGTTGAAAGCAACGGATGTAAAGAATAATGAAAATCTGATTTTGGTCCAGTCTATTTCGAAAGCCTATAATACACCCGGCTTAAGAACCGGATACATTGTGGCTGCTCCGGAAAAGATAGAAGTAATTTCCCGTTATCTGGTCCCCTGGTCCGTGAATACGTTGGCGATAGAAGCAAGTAAATATATCCTTATGCATCCGGCACAGTTTACATTGCCTATCCGTAAGTGGCAGCGGGAAACAGCAGAGTTGATCTATCAACTAAGTAAATCAGATGGATTAGAAGTAATTCCCACTTCCACGACTTTTTTTCTTGTGCGTTTAAAAAAAGGAACCGCGGCAGAATTAAAACAATATTTGCTGGAGAATTATGGTATACTGATCCGGGATGCTTCTAATTTCCGGGGATTGGATGATGAATATATCCGGCTCTCAACCCAGAGTCCGGCAGAGAATCAGGTGTTGGTCGATGCCATGAAAGAGTGGTTGGAAAAATAATAGACCTTATAAATAGAAAGAAGCTTCCTTAAAAGAAGCTTCTTTTTTTATCCAGTCTGCTTCTGTCTGTTTTGGTGGTAATATGCTGAAAAGTAAATGGGTAATCGAAAGCGTAAATATAATAGTATCTGGTGAATGAAACTTGAGTATTAAAAAAACTGTAGAAAATCTGTGAAATTACTTCATCTGGTTTCCTGATAGTAAATGGGTCCGACAGGGATAGACTAAAGAAAATACGA
>JAJQEE010000040.1:0-18494 GCA_021201865.1 Tannerellaceae bacterium
TTACCTATTTTTCAGGTGGTTAAAGATGAAATAAAATCTTCCAAACAGGACTGATCTGGAGAGCCTTATATCTGGTGCAGCCGGATTGCAAATTCGCCTGGTCAGGATTCTTTTATTTCTTTGACTACTCATTCTTTTTCTATGCGATTGACATAGGATGTGAGGGGCAGTGACATCCTTATGTCAACACTGGGGAGGTATATATGTCAGAGGTGTTGAGGTATACATGCCGGCAGTACCCTGCTATATCCCTTCCGCCCAACTACTCTTTACCGGGGTATGTATTTGTTAGTGGATTCGATTTCTATGTTTTGCAGGTCTCCCTTTGGGGTATATAGGGTGGAAGGAGAGGTTTCAAAATGACTTTGGGTGATGGTGATGTGATCACTGTTTTCCAGGCAAAAGGGAGTGTAGTCCGGAGACGTTTGTCCGGGTTTGATCCGGTTGAATGTGACTTCTGAAACGTCTTGCAGGTAGAAAGGGTAGGTCCATTTATTGGGTTTTTCCCGGTCTTTCCAGGTTAGTGAGACCTGGTGAAAAGTCAGTCGTTCGCTGTTTTGCAGGAGGATGCCTTCTCTGGCTCTTTGATCCGAAACTGTCTCCGGAAACATATCTATGGTAACATTCTCCAGGATGATATCCGAAATGTTTTTCATCCCTTCGTATCCGGCAATAATGGAAGTGCCTTCTACATGTGCGTATACATCTTTCACCCATATATTCCGGATGCCTCCGATGCGGGAGTCCGGATTTCTTTTCAGGACCACAAACCGCATGGCATCGGCGCTGCCCCACCAGCCAACGGGTTTCCGGGTGCATTCCATCCGGATATTTGAAAAGAGAATATGTTCGGCTGTGCCGCCATCCCGGATAAAGATGCCCAGTCCCCGGTTGGTGTTCCGGATGATGCAGTTAGTGAAATGGATATATCTGAAATCTCCGTAACTCTCTGTTCCCAGTTTCAATGCACAGGAAGTAGAGGTCAGGACACAGTTGGTCACGGTTATATTTTCACAGTCCCGGTAGCCGGATGTTCCGTTGGTGGTTTTCATGCAAATGGCATCGTCTGCTGTTTCTATGATACAGTCTGAGATGGTGACATTCCTGCATCCGTCTATATCGATCCCGTCTGCATTGGCTGCTTTTTCCAGGTCACTGTAAATGTAGATCCCCTGCATATTTACCCGTTCGCACCAGTGTATATGTAAGGTCCAGAAAACGGAATGCTTTAGCTGGACCCCGGTGATGGATACATCCTGGCATTCACTCAGGAATACCAGCGTAACGGCTGGCTCTTTCCAACGCCAGCCCAGCAATTCCACTCCGCTTTCTTTGGCAGCCTGAATATCGTCCCGGATAAAATCACTTTCTCCTAATGGGGTTTGGTAGTATTGGGGTTGGGCGACTAATTCTCCTTCCCCTTTGATCGCGATGTTTTTGGCTCCCTGTGCATAAATAAGCATCGGGGTGCTTTCGGATCCTGTATCTGACAGGTTCGTCCGGATAGTATAGAGTTCTTTGCGGTCAGATGCGATCAACCGGGCTCCTGCGGAAAGATAGAGGGTGACGTTGTCTTTCAGTTGCAGTGTGGCGGACAGGTAATCCCCGGCCGGAAAAAACACGGTTCCTCCTCCGGACAGGTGGCAACTGTCAATGACCTGCTGCAAACGCTGGGTTTCTATCTGTTTTCCGTCTCCTGTGATACCTGATTCTTTTACAGGAAAGAACCCTGACAGGGCAAAACCCTTTTCCGGGAGCCATAAACATATACAGAGAATTAAATAGATACTTCTTTTCATGGATTTCTATACTATATATAATGATGTTCAGGGTTGACCGGGCCATTCCCACTGTAGCAGGTCTTCACTCCAGGCAATCCCGATGGAACTGTTTTTGTCGAAGTCTCCCTCTTCTTCGGTAAACGGACCTGAGCCGTGGAAGAACATGACATATTTCCGGATGTCCGGCCGGTCTTTGAGATGAATCCTTGTGCCGGTACAGGACAAAAACAGCATAGCCAGCAGAAACAAAAGAGATCTACTTTTCATGGTCAGCCGGGTGGTTTCAGGGGTTTATTCTTTTTTTCATATCCTTTTCGAATACACTATTGGGATAGTTGTACATCTTTTTGAAATTTGCTATGGCTTTCTTACTGTTTTTCTTTTTCATCCCTTTATAAGGAATATAAGGGGAAGCGGAGCGGTCGTTTTTCCAATCAGCATTATACCAACTGGCTACCCATGCCACCCGTCCGGCCTGGGGATAGTGGGTCAGGATATCCCATACGTAAGTGGTCCAGAAGTCCGGATATTGTTCCGGATAGCGGGAAACTCCTTCATCTGTAGGACGGCAGCCCACCTCTGTCCAGGCTGCGACTTTGTCATGGGCTGCCGCATAGTCGCACAGGATGGTCAGGTTTTCAATGAGTTTCTCTTTCGGATAGAAATCCGTCATCCCCGGTTCGTAAATGTCTATTCCTAACACATCCACATAGTCATCTCCGGGATAGAGGGAAAAGTCGACAAATTTGTCCGGTGCCCAGCAGTAGAGAAGGTTGTCAATGCCCTGTTCCCTCAGATAATCCACCGTGAGCCGGAACAGTTGAATGTAGTTTTCCGCACCGGCCTGTTTCCCCCACCAGAACCATTCTCCGGTCATTTCATGGAACGGGCGGAAGACAATGGGGCAATTCAGTTCTTTGAACACCGGGATGGCCAGGTCGTCTATGCGGGAAAGATACCAGTCTAAGGTTGGGTTTTGCTGACGGTCCGGGTTGGAAACGATCTTTTGGACCAGGTCATAGTCCACACTTTTCTCTCCGTTGTGCATGGCATAGAAATGACCGGAAGCCGGGCCTCTCAGGTGCCAGCAATAACCCAGTACGGCTCCCCGTTTATACGCCTCTTTCATGGCCCGGATATCCCATTCCATAAACGTCGGGTTTTCTTCGTACCACATGAAATCGCTTTCATGGAAGGCCGGATGGTCTCCGGTGATATCTTTACAATCGGACGTGTTGTAATCAGGATTATGAGGACCGGACGTAAATCCGATCGTTGTCGGATTGGACATGCCAAACATAATCTGTTTGTCTGCTACTAATTGTTTTAACTGGCTGTATAATTTTTCCGTTTCGGCATTTCTGACCGGTTTTCCGTTTGCCAGGACATATAATGGAATAGATAACCATACAATAAAAAGTATTCTTTTCATGGACGTTGAGTTTTAAAGTGATATAAAGATATTAAAAAATTGGAATCATCAGGTTATAGCGGCTGTCTCCCTCTTCCCAGAGAAAAACAGCCTGTCTAACCTTTTTTGAATCATTAAATCTATTAATAATTGAAGCCTTTTCTTTTGAAGCGCCAGAACCAGGTTTCTCCATAGTCCACACTGGGGTTCAGGTAAGCCAGGACCAGTTCGTCCTCTGTCAGGCGGCAGATATCGAATTGGTAAATGATTTTATTATCTTCATTGACACTGATGCCGTAGGGGATAGAGGCTCCTGCTAAATCCAGTTTGCCGATGGACCAGACTTCCCCGGCATCTGTCAACACCCGGTCTTCGTCTCCTACCTTCAGGTTAAAAGATCCCGTAGACGTTTTGCCATGTTCAGTAGACTGGAAGTTTAACCCTCCTTCCAGATCAAAGTAGAATTCCCCGTTGATATCCATATCTCCGGGATAATCCTCTTTTTTGGCTCCCCAGTCTTCACTCCAGCTAAACCAGTTCCCCAGGTAGGATCCATTTCCCCAGAACACGCCGCTGAACTCGGAAGTGGGTACATCGGTTGCTACGACCCAGGTTTTGCCTGCTCCGTTTCCGGTTAGCAGATCCCAGGCCGGATTAGCAAAATATTCCGGGTCATTCTGGTGGACGGTGAAATCTCTGGAGATGCTGACCGGACCTCCGGCAGTGAAGGCAGTGAAGGTGACCGTATACTCCCCGGCAAACGGAATATAGGCTTCCGTCCGGGGCTGATTGGAATATTCCCCACCCCAGGCAAAATAGGGGATGACTCCGGGTGTTTTGTTTTCAAATATGACGGTGTTGCCACCGGCCGGTTCCTGGATAATGTCAAATGCCAACTCACTTTCACTGAGTAGGTTTCCCAGCTTATCCCGGTTTTCAACCGGTTCGCAGGAGGCGAACAGCAGGATAAACAGCGTAAAAAGGCCTGTTATGTTAGTTTTCATCATGATACATGGATTTTAAATAAATAATTGGGTTCATAATAAATGGGCCGGATCAGAACATGACATTCGAGGTTTCCCATCCCGGATTCTGTTCCAGTACACCGTCAGACAGTGCGATCTGGTCGTTGGGGATCTGCAGGAATCCACCGGTCTCCCGGACTCTTTGGTCTATGTTGTCAAAGTATCCGTTGTTCCGGTCCCTGTTGATGGTAGTCTCGACTCCCATGTTCCGGATTTTTGCTCCGGACATGTTTTTCTTTAAGACCACCCCGGCTTCTTTTCCATACCAGCGCAACAGGTCATAATAGCGGACGTTCTCAAACGCCAGTTCAAACCGTCTTTCCTGTTGCAGGGCTTCCTCACTGTAAGAGGCGATCGGATCCAATTTCGCCCGGGCTCTTACCCGGTTGATACCTTCTGTTGTTTTAGTCAACTCCGAATGCATCAGCAACACATCGGCAAAACGGATCAACACGATATCCTGGGAGTTATTCACACTGAATATCTGCAGGCTGTTGTAGAGAACCACATTGTAGTTGACGATCTCTCCGTTCTCATCTTCTACATTGATGGGCATATACTTTTTCTCCCAGAACCCGGTTTCCTGCCACATCATATCTCCGCCCCATTCATAGCCGGTCACGCCTTCCGTTTCATCGTTTACGTTGTAGATCGATCCTTTTTTACGCAGGTCATGATCCGGCCATTCATTATAGAGTACGGGGTTTACGGGCCCGAATCCCCAGCCTTGTCCGAACGGGATCTGTTTCTGGTCTCTCAGGCCGTGATAGATATCGATCTGGTTGCTGTAATTGTTGTCGTAGGTGCCGGAGGGAGAGTGCCGGATGACAAACATATTTTCCCTGTTGGCTCCGTCTTCGCCCAGCCGGCTTAAGTTGTTTTCTGCGGCATAGGGATATTTGGCTTCCGGAATATCAATGGAGTAGGGCCATTGGTTCCTGAAATCGTCTGTCAACTGGTGGCCGCTGTTTTGGATACAATCCGTCAGCCATGCGATTACCTGGTTAGCGGTGATTGTACTTTCATCTACCAGTCGGACCTCCTTGCGTGCATTCTGGTGATAGTAGCCGTCGTAGAAAAGATAGGCACGTGCCATAAGGGCTTCGGCGGCCCATTTGGTTGCGCGTCCTAATTCAGAGGCGGGTTGTTGCACGGAAGGCAGCACTTCAATGGCTGTTTTCAGGTCATAGAATATTTGCCCGTAGAGTTCTTCCGGCGTTGCTTTCGGATTGTTTTGTGGCGTAGGATCGATCACCAACGGAACCGTACCCCATAGCTGGGCCATGGTGAAGTAGTAGTGGGCACGTAAGAAATGGGCTTCACCGAGGATCTTATTTTTCTGCTCGTTGCTGTCCCATTCAGTGATCTGGTCCAGGCTGGCCAGCAACATGTTGCAACGGAATATTCCTTTGTAGAGCGTAGGCCAGGTGCTTCCTAACTGGCTGTCACTGGTCACTTTGAATACGTTCATGGCCTGTGGGATCTGGTCATTCTGTCCCCCTCCTCCGAAGCGGTTGTCGGAAAGGATCTCTCCGATCATAAAAGGGTGTACAGCCGCATCAAAGGCTAACATGATGGAGTAAGCACCATACAGGGATTGGGTGGCGTCTTCCGGGGAAACCGGGAAATTGGAACTATCTTTCTTGGTCAGGTTGTCTGTCTCCAGAAAGTCGCTGCAACTCAGGTTCCATACTGACATGGAAGCCAGTAGATAGATAAATATGCGTTTCATAGGTCGTTCTTGATTTAAAATTTAATATTTGCACCGATCATATAGGTCCGTGGGGTAGGATAGAAACCTACATCTATACCACTCACCCAACCTGCTTTCTCATCATCCGTACTGGTCCCGATTTCAGGGTCCATACCCGGATATTTGGTGAACGTAAAGAGGTTCTGTGCGGTTACATAGAGTCTTAACTGGGCGAAAGGAGACTTTTTGAGAAGTCTGTTGAAGTCATAGCCCAGTGTCACGTTGCTGATCCTCCAGTAATCCCCGTTGTAAATGTACAGGTCTGACATATATCTGCGGTTGATATGGGAACCATCCGTAACCCGTGGAATTTTATTGGAAGTTCCTTCTCCATGCCATCTTCCCAGGATTTCTGTGCTATAGTTTTCTGTCGGGTTTCCGTGGAAGTTATAAAAGATCTGGTTTCCTAACACACCGTTCGTTGTGATATTCAGGTCAAAGCCTTTGTAGCCGAAATTGAAATTCAACCCAAAAATAATGTCCGGGTTCGGATCTCCGATATTGGTTTTATCTTTATCATCGATGACACCATCTCCATTGAGGTCTGCAAACTTCACATCGCCGGGTTCCGCAGTGGGCATAATCACCTGTCCATCCGCATTTTTATAGTTTTGGATCTCTTCGTAATTCTGGAAAATTCCATCTGTTTTATATCCCCAGAAATAGCTGATCGGATAACCGACCTGTGCCCTTGGGAATCCTTCTTCCCCATAATTGAGGTTTACTTCCGAACGGATGATCCCTTCGTTATTGGCAATGCGGGTAATTTCATTCTTATTATGAGAGAGGTTGGCGGTCACACTATAGGTGAAATCTTCTACCCGGTCATTCCAGTTCAGGGAGAGTTCAATCCCTTTATTTACCACGTCCCCTCCGTTGATATAAGGAGCTCCGGTTCCATAGCTGGCCAGGATAGGAGCAGGCACCAACCAGTCACGTGTTGTTTTCTTATACCAGTCGAACGCCAGGCTCAGGCGGCTGTTCAGGAAGCGGGCATCTACTCCTAAGTCAATCTGTTCGGAGGTTTCCCAGGTCACATCCGGGTTCGGTAAGATATCCGGATAAGCACCTACCACTTTATTGTCTTTGGCTCCGATAAAGTATTCCGATTCTTTAAAAGAGATAGTTGCCAGATACTGGAAAGCATCAATGGACTGGTTCCCGTTTTGTCCCCAACTGGCACGTAGTTTCAGGAAATCCATCCATTCCCGGGTCGTTTCCATAAATTCTTCATTACTCATGACCCAGCCGGCGGACACAGAAGGGAAATAGCCCCAGCGGTTGCCTTTGGCGAAGTTGGACGAACCGTCTGCACGGAATACGACTGTTCCCATATATTTTTCCTGATAGTTGTAGTTGATACGGCCGAAGTAGGAGAGGATGCCTCCTCTGCCGCCCGGTCCGCCGCCTAATTCTATTTTGGCAATATCCAGCAAGGCTGTGTTATCTAAGAACGCATGGTTGAAATCTCCGAAAACAGAATTGACATTCTTGCCTGACATGCTTTCTCCCAGACCCCAGCGTTCGGCTGAAGTCCCTATCAGGGCGTCAAACGTGTGGTCCGTATTTATTTTAAACGTATAGGACAGGGTGTTTTCGAATGTCCAGCCTAACCCGTTTCCTGAGTTTTGTCTGACTTCATCTTCCGGATTCATACTAATGGGGCCTAAATCGAATTCGGGTTTATAGGCCCTGTAACTCCAGGCACTTGCGTTGAATCCGAAATTGCTCCGGAACTTCAGGTCTTTGATGGGCTGGATCACAAAATAGAAGTTGCCGTATATGTTGTGGTTTTTACTGGCATTCTGACCTCTTTCATAGTCCATGATCCCTACCGGGTTCGGCATTTGCGTGTTCCAGGGAATCACGTAGTGGTATTGTCCCGGAATATCATTCCCGTCCGCATCTCTTGCCCATAAAGGGAGGAAAGGAGTGGCCCGCAAAGCGGAGTTGATGTCGTTCCAGTACTCATTTCCAATGGCAATCCCACTCTTTTCGGTATAGGTATAAGAGAGGTTTTCACCAAATTGGATAACGTTCAGGTCTTTAACTTTATATAAGGTATGTTCAGTGTTTACACGTGCGGTGTAACGGGTGTATTCCGGCGTAACCGGTTTTCCGAAAATACCCTCCTGGGAAGTGTACGACAAACCGATAGAATAGACCGACTGTTCGGTACCCCCCCGGACATATTCAGGGAATGGCTTTGGATCGGTGCATTCTTTTTCCGTATCTCTTCCAGCCAGTTGGTACCCTGCCAGGTTCCGTTTTGGATGCGTTCCCAGTCACCCGGTGCCAGCAGGGAGGCATAATCGTTTAAGGGTAAACCTGAATTTACCTTTGCTTCATCCATGATGATGGCATATTCCTGTGCATTCAGGACAGGTGTCATTCTATAAGGATTCTGTACACCGAAATATCCATCATATTCAATCGATGCTTTTCCGGCTTTTCCCTGTTTAGTGGTGACTAATACGACCCCATTGGCCGCCCGTGAACCGTAAATAGCCGCAGAAGCCGCATCTTTCAGGACATCTAAGGATTCGATATCTGCCGGATTCAGGTAATCAATATCTCCTCTCGCTACTCCATCCACGATGTAGAGAGGCTGGGAATTACCGATCGTACCGATTCCACGGATGTTGACTTTGAATCCTTCCCCGGGCTGACCGGATTTTTTTACAATATTGACTCCCGGGGTCTGGCTTTGGAGCGCGGAGAGGGGAGAAACCGTATTCAGTTTCTGGATATCATCTCCTTTGACCTGTACGGTGGCTCCCGTGACCAGTTTCTTTTTCTGGACTCCATACCCCACAACCACGACTTCATCCAGTGCCAGGGAGTTTTCTTTCATGACTACCTGGTAGAAAGTGTTCCCCGGGATCACTTTGACCTCTTCATCTAAGTAACCGATGTAGGAAGCCACTAAAGTAGCCCCGGCAGGGACGGCCAGTTCGAAATGACCGTCAAAATCCGTAATGGTTCCGTTCGTAGTACCTTTTTCTACGATATTCACACCAATCAGCGGCAGACGGTCTGTGGCCGAAGTAATGACTCCCCTGACTGTTACGCTGCTACTCTGTGCATAGGCCTGCATACCGGATAACAGTATCAGGGAAATGAAAAGTAGGTGTCGTAATACCTGTGAGGTGTAGTTTTGCAAAGCAAAGAAGTTCGCTTTCCTTTTCCTTTTCATAAAAGTTGATTTTTAGTTAATGTGATTTGTTGAAGCAAATGTAGGAGGTAAAATACTGATCCTATATAAGATATGTTTTAACGAGTATGCACTTTGGTAACATGGTTAACGGGTATGTATCATAGTTTAAAGATTATGTAAATAGACGTGGTTTATACATTATATTACCTTTCAATAAGGGTTTTGTCTGAGGTTTTATATGTACTTTTGTTTGTAGCCCTAAAGATGAGAGATGGAACCATGAAAACTCTATTGTCCGGTTTATACATATCTATACTATATGTAGCCTTTTTCTTATGTACGGTTTTTTCCTTACAAGCTAATATGCGCTTTATCTCTTCCAAAGACGGATTGTCCAACGCCAGTGTGCATACCATTTTTCAGGATAGCCGTAACTATATATGGATCACTACGGATTATGGTCTGAACCGCATCTCCGGAACAGATATCAAAGTTTTCCTGCAATCTTTTCAGGATGAAGGAGCTTTACCGAATAATTATACTTTTTCCATACTGGAAGATTCCGGAGGTAATTTCTGGGTGGGGACGCTGAACGGGCTTTTCCAATATGATCCTGCTACAGAAACATTCCATCCTTTTATCCCGGAGGTATGTCCCTATGTCGAAAATGCGAAGATCGCCTGCATCGTGGAAGATCAGGACCAGAATCTCTGGTTCACTGTTTCCGGGCATGGCCTGCTATGCTATGATCCCACGCATGACAACACCTTTTTGTTTGATCATCCCGGTTTAAAAGAGTTAGACATTTCTACCATGCTGCTTATAGACGGGAAGGAACTCTGGCTGGCGACGCGCTATGGAGGGATCAGTATTTTTAATCTCGAAACAAAACAGGCAGAATCGATCAACCGGATCTATCCGGAGAATGAAGTCCTGGAAGACTACTCTTTGTTTTCTTTATGTGAAGACCGGAAGGGAAATGTCTGGGTCGCTTCCTTAGGTGGAGGAGTATACCGGATTGAAAAGCATTCCAGGAAACTGGAAGTGGTGGCAGACGGTAAAGAGATACCGGAGCTGAAATTAGCGCATAGTCTGTTGTGTGACCGTTCCGGAAGGATCTGGGTGGGAACCGATGGGGGCGGACTGTGGTTGCTGGATGAAAAACAGGGTAGTTTACGATCTTATCCCATACAAAATTTTGGTTTTGATCCGGGAATCGGGAAGGTGCTGAGCTTATATGAAGATAAACAGGGAAATATATGGGTGGCCTTCACGGAGAAAGGAATCGTTGTCATCCCATCCAATGAGTATGGCTTTAAGATCATACAGGATAATCCCTATAGTAAATTTAATATCTCAGACCAGAGTGTGGTCTCTTTATTAGTGGATCAGGAGGGACTTCTCTGGATGGGGACAGGTGGGGGAGGGCTCTACCGGCTGAAACCGGTGAATGATCATACTGAGTTTGAAGTATATGATAAAGTGCTGGAACACGAAAATGTGATCACCTGTCTGTATCAGGATAGTAAAGGGATTGTTTATATCGGTACTTACCTGCATGGTTTCTATACCTATGATCCTCATACCGGAAAGAGCACCCGTTTTTCAAGAGAGACCCCTTATTCCGTGAACTCCAACCATATTACAGACTTCATGGAAGATCCGGATGGGTTTATCTGGATCTCTACCCATGGGGGAGGGATTAACCGGATGGATCCTGTCAGTGGGGAGTTTACCTATTTCCGCCAGGCAGATGGGGGAATAGAGGGGTTTCTGATCAGTGACTGGTGTAATAGCCTTTATTTGGACAAAGACAATCATCTTTTGTGGATCGGAACCTATGGTGGAGTCAGTTCGATTGATATAAACAATCATAAGATCCAGTCATTTGTGAAGGAGGATGGTGTCATCCATCATAATTCTATTGTGGCTGTTTCCGGGGATGACCGGAAGAATCTCTGGATCGGTTCCATCTGGGGGCTGACCCGGATAGACCCCCGCACCCGTAAATCACATTTATATACGACGGAAGAGGGATTGCCGGACAATATGATCAAGGGATTCCGGACGGATCAGAACGGGAAGCTATGGGTGATAACCCATAGTGGAGTCGCCATCTACGATCCCGCAAAGGACCGGTTCAGCGGTTATACGCAATATGACGGGGTGAATAATACGGAGTTTAAACCCAATGCCACTGCGATGGACCGTGCCGGAAATCTGTATCTGGGAGGAGTGAATGGAATTACCTGGTTTCATCCCGATAAACTGGATCTGTCCGATCAGCTTTCCGGCCTTGTCTTAACGGAATTTTCCCTGTTTAACGAACCGGTGCAGGTGGGGAAGCCTATGATAAAAATATCATATTGAAAAACTCTCTGGATATAGCTTCCGGACTCCATTTATTATATAATCAGAATAATTTTTCCATCCGGTTCGATGCACAGGAATTCACCACTCCCGGTAATATCCGGTACGAATATCTCCTCCGGGGATTGGACAATGACTGGCAGTTTCTGCCTCAGGGAAACCGGACGGCTGTCTATACCAATGTACCTCCGGGAAAGTATCTCTTTATGGTAAAGGCCTCTTTCCCGGGAGGAGAACTAAAACAATCACAACTGGAGATCCATATTTCACCACCCTGGTGGTTCACCTGGTGGGCGAAGACTTTCTATGTGCTGCTATTTGTGATGATTGCCTATGGCGTGTATCATTTATTAAAATCCCGCCAGCGGGAAAAGGTACGGATGCTGGAACAGGCTCATAACGAGGAACTGGCGCAGGCAAAACTCCGGTTTTTTACGGATATCTCCCATGAAATACGTACTCCGCTGACGTTAGTGATCTCTCCTTTGCTGAAATTGATCCAGGAAGATGGGCAGCAGGAACATCAGGCTATTTACCAGACTATGCAACGGAATGCAAACCGTATCCTCCGTTTGGTCAACCAGTTGCTGGATATCCGGAAGATTGATAAAAAGCAGATGAAGTTACGGGTACGTGAAACAGATGTCATCTCGTTTGTAAATGATATCATGGATTCGTTTCAACCCTTGTCCCTCGATAAACAGATCCGGTTCTCTTTTTCTTCCCGGCAGATTCCGGATACGGTCTGGCTGGACATTGATTTTCTGGATAAGATCCTGTATAACCTGCTTTCCAATGCCTTTAAATTCACTCCGTCCGGAGGAGAGATCTCTGTCTCGTTGTCTGTCCATAAAAAAGATGAACTGACCCTTCAGGTGGCAGATAACGGGAAAGGTATTTCCCCCGAACATCTGCGTTCTATCTTTGAACGTTTCTACCAGGTCAGTGATCGTAAAAAGATGGCAGGCATAGGAACAGGAATCGGTCTGCATCTGACCAAAATGCTGGTAGAACTGCATCATGGGCAGATAGAGGTTTCCAGCACACCGGAACAAGGGAGCCTGTTTACCATTACGATTCCCTGTAACCGTCTGGCCTATGACCAGGAAGAGATCAGTGACACCCCCTTGGAGTATAACGGTGCCTCTATCGAGACTGTTCCCCCGTTACTGATTCCGGAAGAGGATCTGGCAGGAGAGAAAACGGAAGGTTCCAAACAGAAACCCCTTATTCTGATTGTAGAAGATCATGCGGATATCCGCAGTCTGTTGCGGGGGGAACTGGAACAACGTTTCCGTATCCTGGAAACCGGAGACGGGAAAAAAGGATATGAACTGGCCACCCAGTATCTTCCGGATCTGATCATTACAGATATTATGATGCCTGTATCCGATGGCATTGAAATGACAATGAAATTGCGGGGTAACCACAATACCCGTTCCATCCCGGTGATCATGCTGACTGCCCGGACGACGATGGAATCTACGATTGAAGGGGTAGAGGCAGGTGCGGATGTCTATATTCCCAAACCTTTTGATCTCCGCTACCTGATGGCCCATGTGGTGAACCTACTCAATAAACAGTTATTGCTCAAAGCCCGTGTCCGGACCGAACAGGTCGTGAAACCGGAGGATGTCCACATTCAAAGTGCGGATGAGAAACTGATGGAGAAGCTAAACCTGCTGATCAAAGAACGGATCAGTGATTCAGACCTGAGCATCGAACGGATCAGTAAAGAATTAGGCATCAGCCGGGTTCACCTGCACCGGAAATTGAAAGAGGCGTACCAGTTGTCTCCCAGTATCTATCTGCGGAACATCCGTTTGGAACATGCCGCCTGTATGCTAAAAAGTAAAAAGATCTCCATCGCGGAAGTAGCCTATGCGGTCGGATTTAGTTCCCACCAGTACTTTTCCAATTGTTTTAAAGACTTCTATGGTATGTCTCCTTTGGAATATGCGGAAAAGAACCGGACAGCAGAGTCAACGGATATATAGTTTTTTCCTGCCACCTCCGATCACCCGGATCTCCCCGTTTGCCAGGAGGGTTTCCAGATCTTTTTTTGCTTTGCTGTGATTACAGTGATTTAGCCTCATCACTTCCGTGATCGTAATGGAATGTTGCTGATCGAGATAGGAGAGTATCCGCTGCTTTCGTGCCGGGTCGTCCCATTTTTTCTGTTCCGGCTGTGGAGCCCGTTGCAGGGAAGCCGCCCGGACCCCTTTCTTCAATTGGGTATCCGCCCGGAACACAATATTCCGGACCTGAACGGAAGCACTTCGTATCTCATTCCTGTTCTCAACCGGTTTGCAACTGAGAGAAACAGAAAAAGTGCCGATCCCTTCGAGATACACATTGTGACTCCGGCTTAACTCAGTGATCAGTGTATCAGACAAAGCCCTCAATAGTCCCTCCACATCACCGGGAGAAAAGGTACTTTTCCCGCTCAATAGTTCACATAACTCTTCCGTCTTTAGCGTCCCCTTAATGACCGGACGGGCATGCAGTGTCGGTGAAGGTTTATTCTTCTCACGGGGAGGATTTTCAAATAGATGATATTTAATACTCATAGCAGTAAGCATTTAGTTTAAACGTCTGTCCTGTTAATCCGGGAAATGCCTGCTCTTTACAAATTGCACCTGGCTGTAATTTGAATTACACCTGGGTATAATCCGGGTTTCACCCGGCTGTAACTCAAATTACAGCCGGATGAAACTTCTAAACACTCCCTACCAAAGATATTAATATTTACGATGATTACCAATAAAGACGGCTTCTTTCTCCCTTAAAGAAGAGGAAACTATCGAAACGGCTGGTTCTCATGCGATCCCGGCCTGCGTGGGGAATAATAGGTTGTCTTTATTATCATGCAGGAGATACAACCACTTTCTCGCCTTTGTAGGAGACTTCCCGGGTGGTTACTTTCCGGTCTTCGATGAAACGGACGGTGAATTTTCTTTCTTTCAGCATACCCGGGAAAGAACCGCTGCGCGCTGAGATCGTTAACGTCCTGCTTTCTTCATCCCATATAAAAGGAATGTGGGAGAAGGTTCCTTTTTCATAATTGAAACTTTCTCCTTCATCTTCATATAATGTGAAATTTCCGTTTGCACCGGTATACACAGAAAGGGTCAGATGCTCCGGTTTCTTTTCTCCGATATATTGCATGATCTCTCCTGTCGGTAGGATAGATCCCCCTTTGATCAGGATAGGAATACGGCTTACGGGCGTTTCCCTTTCAATGGTATGGCCACCTGCAAATACTTCATTCGTCCAGAAGTCATACCAGATGTTATTTTCCGGAAGATAAACCGGACGGGTACGGATACCGGGTTCCAGTACCGGACAGATCATCATGGCGGGCCCAAACATATATTGGTCATAAATGGGATGCACTTTTTTATCTGTCCGGAAATCCATCAGTAAAGGACGCATCATCGTGTATCCCCGGTGGGTGACCATGCCTGCGACTGAATAAATATAGGGATGTAATTGATAGCGTAGTTCATCAAATTTTTTCTGGATCTGATAGGATTCTTCACCCATCACCCACATCTCCCGGCGGGGGCCACAGCCATGGGTACGCATAACCGGGCAAAATGTTCCCCACTGGAACCAACGGGTATATAATTCCCTGTAACCCTCTTCCCGTGTGCCTTGAGGCCAATCTGTCGTATTCACAAAAAAGCCGCCGATATCGGTCGTCCAGTAGGGGAGTCCGGAGAGAGCAAAATTTAATCCGCATTTCACCTGATGGCGGAATACGTCCCAGGTCCCGGCTATATCGCCCGTCCACATAACTGTGCCATAAGACTGCTGTCCGGCAAAAGCTGAACGGGCCAGGATGGTTACCCGTTTGTCCGGATTGGTGGTCCGCTGTCCTTCGTAAATCCCTTTGGTTTGCATGAGTGAGAAGGTATTGAGATAGCGGGCTCCGCTTCCCAGTTCATTATTCATGACTTCTTTATAGAGGAAAGGATCGGCAGGGGTGGAGATCTCCGGTTCGGAAGCGTCCAGCCACCAGGCATCTACTCCTTTTTCGTATAGATAGCGCCTCATCTGATCCCAGTATACTTCCCTTCCCTGTGGGTTGAACGGATTAAAGAACCAGGTACCTTTATCTGTCCAGAAGCTACAGTTATTATAACGGAATAATAGGTTTTTATCCATCAGTTCTTTCCAGTTCTCGCTTCCCTGCTGGAACATACCCCAAACGGAGATCATATACTTTATATTCATTGCATGGGCCTCCCGGATCATCGCTTCCGGATCCGGATATCTGGCTTCATCAAAGAGATGGGATCCCCAGGGATTCGGAACCCAATAGTTCAGATCCTGAATGAGTATATCCAATGGAATATTTCTTTTTCTGAACTCTTTGGCCATATGCAGATACTCCTCCTGGCTCTGAATATCCAGGTGGGAGTGCCAATATCCATACGCCCAGGCAGGAAGCATAGAAGCAGCACCAGTCAGAGCGCGATATCCACTGATCACCTCATCTGCCTCAGGACCATAGATGAAATAATAATCAATCCCATCGCCCACTTCCGACCATAAGGAGATGCCGTCATAACTTTCTGTGGCGGGAGGAGACCATCGTAATTGAACAGCCCCGTTGCCGGCTTCGTGAATGGGGTCATCTAATGATTTCTGCCATTCATACCGGATCTTATAGCGGGTGTTTCCTTTCAGGTCAATACTACCTTTCAGATACAGGTCAGAAGAACCGTAGCCGTCTACAATAAGCTGTTCATCTACCCAAAGTCGAATATTATGTGTTGTAAATGTGTTGAATGTATAACGGCCCGGATGGAGTGTTTTGACCTCGCCTTCCCAACGCACCGTGTAGTTGTTGGGGTCGATCTCCGGGTGCAGTGGTTTAGTTCTCCAGTCAGGGTCTGTTGTAAAGGTGTTGTCCTGTTGCGGACCGAATGTTTTGAAATCGAAATTAATGATTGAATCCCGGCGAACCACTTTGAGACGGTCAAAGTTGATCCCATCATAATAAGTTCCCGTTAATGCTCCGTTGATCCCTTCTTTATCATATAATAGTTCGGAAGGTATAAAATCCTGAGTAACCGGAAAACCAAATTTTGAGTGGGAGTAATTATCCCATAGAATACCATATCCACGGTTGGAAGTGAAAAAAGGAACTACGATCTCCCAGTTTTCCTGCCAAAGGTCAATGTCTGCCCCACGTAGGTTATAGAGATCATTTTGGTGATGTCCTAATCCATGGATCACTTCATCAGCCGGCGATTCCCATTGCTGGCGGACACTCCAGGTTTCTTCGCCGCCTATATTTATTTTTTGCAGCGACTTCCCTTTACTTTTCCTCTCCTGTAAAATGAGATTTCCTTTTTTATCCCGGAAACAGATAGCACTCGTTTGTGGGTGTATGGTTACAGAAAGTTTTTCAGTCGTTAGTTCCAGGTAAGTTTGCTTCTCCTGCAAAGTGAATGCCGGAGTAAAGTTCTTTTTGTCCTGTATGATCAGGCTTTTTCGTGTAGAGAAAGTATCTACCGGAGAGACGGATACCCGTATGATCTGGTCATGGATTACCTGTAATCTCATGGTCCCTTCCGGAACCTTCATGCTCACTCCATCCGGAAGAAGTTGATAAGAGGGGTGGGAACAGGAAATAAATGAGATAAAAGTAAAGTATAAAAGAATAAAAAAGCATGTTTTTTCATGTGTATAACCTGTTTAATTTTAATTTCTCAACGGCGAATGTAAAAGATTAAAATGAAACGGAAATCACCTCCTGGGCAGGTTGACACCAGGTCTTAAAGGATGGTTACATAGGTGTAAACAGCCTGTGTAAACTGGCTGGTATGGGTATACAAATGGATCAAATAATAGGGAACGCTGATGACGCAAAACAAGCAGAAGAACCCTTCGTTTCCCCTTGTCTGCGTCATCAGCGTTCTGATACATTCATGAAATTATAGCTGAAGGATCTGGCTGAATCCGATCTGGTCAATGAAATGGAGATCATGAGAGATCGCTATGATGGTACCTTTATATTCTTTCAGAGCCGCCAGGATGATCTCGCTGCTTTGAATATCCAGGTTGTTGGTCGGTTCGTCCAACAGGATCATATCCGGAGTCTGGTTACTGACTAACAGACAACAGAACAGAAGGCGGAGTTTCTCACCTCCGCTTAATTGATGTCCTTTTTTATTCCAGGTGTTGTAAGGGAAAAGGAAACGGTTCAACAGCGATTTCAGTTCATGTTCCTCTAAGTGATTCGTGTTGAACTGTTGCAGTTGTTCATAGAGAGTCAGCTCGTTTTCAATGATGGAGTATTCCTGATCCAGAGATATATAACTGAAATCTGCTCTCCGGATCTCACCTTTACCGGGAGTCAGATCTCCCATCAGAAGTTTAAGCAATGTACTTTTGCCGGAGCCATTATTCCCTTTGATCAGGAGATGGTCCCCACTTTTGACTGTTAGTGATAAAGGCTCCTTCCAGAGAGATCCTTCTCCATATCCAAACTCCAACTCTTTCCCGGAAATGAGAATTTTACCGGTGTGAAGGGAAGAAGAGTTGAGTTGTATCTTTAACTGTTGAAGGTCTGGGATCTGATTCTGTATTTGTTTGATGCTATCTTTAATCTCATCCATTTTATCCAGATGAACATCCGTCAGTTTGGTTGTACTTTTTTCCGCTTTGTCCCGTAAGGTGTTTATATGCATCCGGGAAATCCCTTTTTTGTACTCAGCTTCTTGCCACGGTTATCCAGTTTCTGCTGTCTCTCTGTGACTTCCCGGGCTGTTTTACGAGCCTGCCGCAAGGCTTTCTCCCGGTCTTCCAGAGACATTTGCAGGGCATTCATCTGTTCCTGTTTCCGGATTTTATAGAAATCATAGTTTCCTCCGTAGATCAGGATCTTTCCATTTTCGATCTCATAGATTTTTGAAAGTAGGTTCAGCAGCGTAATATCATGGCTAACGATCAGGATCGTAGCATGGGAGGAATGGATCAGGCG
>JAJQEE010000040.1:18504-53854 GCA_021201865.1 Tannerellaceae bacterium
CGGTACAATTTACTCCGGCTGGACGCATCCAGATGGTTGGTCGGTTCATCCATCAGGATGACGGAAGGCTGATGCAGGCTGATACCTGCTAAAAACACTTTTGTTTTTTCTCCGCCACTCAATGAACTCAACGGATGGTGGAGAGTAATGTGTTCCAGATCCCAGGCGGCCAGTGCAGCCAGGCATTTTTCTTCGATTCCCCAGTCATCATCCAGGATGTTGAAGTTCTCTGTAGAAGCATCCCCTGCCAGAATGGCCTGTAAAGCCCGGATCTTTTCTGCTACCTGTAGAGCTTCGCCGACAGTGAGGAGGTCATATTGCCCGAAATGCTGGGGTACATAATAGGGTGGAGTAGGAGTGATGATCTCTCCGGCAGATGCTTTTAAAACTCCTGCTATCACTTGAAGTAAGGTGGACTTACCACAACCATTATTCCCGGTCAACCCTGCTTTTTTCCCTTTGGATAAAGAAAAGGAAAGATCCCTGAATAGTTCTTCTTTATCCGTATGGATATATTGAATGTGCTGTATGATGATAGACATATTCCGTATATATTAAAATGATTAATAACTGTATGTCTGACCATGTAAAGGACCTGATATGAAATATCCGGATAGGAGAAAGACCGTTTTCAATCTCTTAAAAGAGGGAAAATGGAAGATTCCAAATAAAATAAAAACCGGGGATTTTATATCTGAATAAGTAAGTCCTGGGATCAGACCGGGGAGGTGCTGACTAAATGATCAAACATGTAAAATAAACTCACACTCCTTAACAGGCAGAAGGAGTTTTTTCTATGTTTAATGAAAGACTTCTTATTTAGATATTCTCATTGGAGTAATTATATAGTTTATATCTGCTACAAAAGTAATAATTGTTTTCGTATCATCAAAATATAAATTTTCTATCTTTGTCGCACTCAAACAACCGATGAAAATGAAACGAATCTTTCTACTTATTATGGTCTGCTGTTTTAGTCTGCAGGCAATTGCCCAGAAGAATGCGCCGAAATGGATGGATAAAGCCCGGAAAGCAGTGGTTACGGTCACTACCTACGATAAAGATAACCGGAAGATCACCTCGGGAAATGGTTTCCTGATCTCTGAAACGGGAGATGTCCTGTCAGCCTATACTTTATTCAAAGGAGCCAGCCGGGCAACGATCACAGACACGGATGGGAAACAATATCCGGTTACGGTGATCGTAGGTGCAGATGAACTGTATGATGTGATCCGTTTTAAAGTTTCCGCTTCCAAAAAAATGCCGTTCCTTCCGTTAGCGACGGTTTCTGTTCCGGTAGGCAGGGTCGCTTACCAGATTCCTTATTCCACGGAAAAACAGCTCTCTTTCAAACAGGGTGAAGTCTTGGAGGCCAGTAAATTGAAAGATAATTACAGTTATTATAAACTGGGATTCCCGCTGGAATCTGCACAGGCAAATACGCCTGTTGTTCTCGAAACAGGGGAGGTCTTTGGGTTGGCTCAGGAAGATGCTTCCGGTAAGAATGAGGCCTCTTATGCTGTTTCGGCAGCCTATGTAAATAGTTTGCAGGTCACTTCAACGGATGCGCTGAATAGTGTTTATAATGAGATCGGGATTAAAAAAGCATGGCCTTCCAACATCGAAGATGCAGCTATTTCGCTATTCCTGATAGGCAATCAACAGGATGCAAAGACCTATCTGGAAACATTGAACGACTTTATTGCTACTTTTCCCGATGCGGCGGATGGTTACCAGAACCGGGCCTCCCATGTGGTCACTTTCCGTGCTGCTTTGGCAACGACCCCGGAAGAACAGAAGAGATATCTGGATATGGCGATGGGGGACTACGATAAAGCTGCTCAATTCAGCCAGCAGAAAGGAGAGGTCTTTTATAACCAGGCAAAAGCGATCTATGCGGTAGCGATAGAGGATAGTACACTGAATGATAAGCACTGGACAGTGGAAAATGCAGTGGCTACACTGGAGAAAGCGATTGCAATGGATGACCAACCTGTCTATCGCCAGTTGCAGGGGGATATCTTTTTCTTTGAAGGAAATTATGAACGGGCATTTCAGAGTTACATGTTGGTAAATGAGAGTGATCTGGCAACAGCCTCTTCTTATTTTATGGCAGCCAAAGCAAAAGAGAATCTGCCGGGTGCCAATGTATATGAGCTCATTGAACTGTTGGATAAAGCTATTGACCGGGCAGGAATGACCAGTCAAGGGGCTGCCTACGTATTGGAACGGATAGATAAGCGGCAATATCTGAATCAATATGCAGAGATGGTTGCGGATTATGACCTCTATCATAAATTGGTCCATGGGCAGGTGAATGCCCCCTTCTATTTCTACAGGGAACAGGCAAAATTCCGGGTAGGGGATATGGAAGGTGCATTGGAAGATATTCAGCAGGCAATTCGTCTGGAAGATGATAATGCTGACTATTATGCGGAAGAGGCTTCTGTTTATACCCGTCTCGAACAATATGACAAAGCATTGGAAAGTGTACAAAAAGCATTGGATCTGACACCTGATTTCGGGGCGTGCTATCGGTTGAGAGGGGTTTGCCTCATCCGTCAGGAGAAAAAAAATGAAGCTTGTGAAGCGTTTGGAAAAGCGAAGGAATTGGGAGATCCGTTAGTGGATCGTCTGATCAAAGAACATTGTCAGTAAGTAGCTGTTTTAATGGAATAAAAAGAATAAAGTACGATTATGATCAATAAAATCAAATGTAGCTTATGGTTGAGTTTGCTGGCCATAACTATGCAGGCTAATCCGGTAAAGTTATATGGAATTCCTTTGTCAGAGGTTAAAAAACAGGTGAACGGGAGATGGGAACTGGTGAGTGCCCAAAACTTCGAAGAAGAGTTGGAATATGAAGGAACATACATCACCTTTGCCGGAGATAACTATATCTGGACAGACGCCGGAGAAAGTGAAGAGGGAGCATTAAACTGGCGGAAGGAAGATTCCGGAGAAGGATATGAAGCCTGGCTGATGGATGTCTTCTACGAAGAAAATCCATCTTATCCGTTAGAGATTGAGGGCGATACTTTATACATTCAGGACTTCACCGAATCCGGCTACAAGTATCTCCTGATCCGGAGAAAATAACTCCCCTCTCGAGAGGGGCAGGAGGTGTGTCACGAAAAAAAGACATAGGAATTACAAATGCCCTTTTCTGTGATCACCCCAATGGAGTCTAAAAAACTAAAAACCTGCTGTAATTCTTGTATCTTTGAGTTTGTAACACACCCCTAACCCTTCTCAAAAGGGGAATTAAAACCGAAACTTATGCGAATATATTATGAAAAACATTTAAAAAAGATCGCATCTGATCTTCGCAAAGATAGTACCTGCTCAGAGAAAAACTCTGGCAATATTTAAAAGGAAATCAATTGGGTTTCCGTTTCATTCGTCAGAAACCTGTCGGGAAATATATCGTAGATTTTTATTGTAAAGAAAAGAAACTGGCTATCGAGTTGGATGGTTTGTCGCATATTCATGAGGAAGTTTTGGAAAAAGACAGAATCAAGGAACAATACTTATATAATATCGGTATTCAAACTATCCGTTTTACAGATAAAGAAGTGGACGAACATTTAGATAATGTCCTTTTAACAATAAAGGAGTATCTTCATTCCCCTCTCGAGAGGGGTTAGGGGTGTGTTACAAACTCAAAGATGCAGGAATTACAATTGTTGGTTGTTATCTTCTGCCCATTGATTACTCAAAGGGATTCTTTATGAATAAGGCATTTGTAATTCTTATGTCTTTGTATTTGTGACACACCCCCTGCCCCTCTCGAGAGGGGAGAAATAAAAAAGGGTCCTCCATTTTTGGAGAACCCTTTTTATATACTGTATAAAGTAATTCTTATGATAAGAATCCTAACAGGATACCGGCAGCAACTGCTGAACCGATCACACCTGATACGTTAGGTGCCATTGCGTGCATCAACAGGTAGTTAGTGGGGTCATATTCCAAACCCACGTGCTGAGAGATACGAGCAGAGTCAGGCACTGCAGATACACCGGAGTTACCGATCAATGGGTTGATCTTGTTACCTTCTTTCAGGAACAGATTGAAGAACTTAACAAACAGGATACCCGCGCAGGTTGCGATCACGAACGATAACGCACCCAGACCGAAGATCTTGATAGAGTCGATTGTTAAGAATTGGGTTGCCTGTGTAGAAGCACCTACTGTTACCCCTAACAGAATAGTAATAGTATCGATCAGCGGACCGCGGGCGGTTTCAGCCAGACGACGGGTCACACCACTTTCTTTCAACAGGTTACCGAAGAATAACATACCCAACAGCGGAAGACCGGAAGGTACAAGGAAACAGGTTAGCAACATACCTACGATCGGGAAGACGATCTTCTCAGTAGAAGAAACTGCCCGGGGAGGTTTCATGCGGATCACACGTTCTTTCTTTGTGGTCAGTAAACGCATAAACGGAGGCTGGATGATCGGTACAAGGGCCATATAGGAATAGGCCGAGACCGCAATAGCCCCCATCAGGTTAGGTGCGAGCTTGGAAGACAGGAAGATCGCTGTAGGACCGTCCGCACCACCGATAATACCAATAGCACCTGCCTGGTTAGGTTTAAAGCCCATCTGGAGAGCAATAATATAAGCACCGAAGATCCCGAACTGTGCCGCAGCACCAATCAACATTAGCTTTGGATTAGAAGTCAAAGCCGAGAAGTCTGTCATGGCCCCGATGCCAAGGAATATCAATGGCGGATACCACCCCTGGCTAACCCCCTGGTAGAGGATATTAAGTACGGATCCTTCTTCATATATACCGATATTCAGTCCCGCATCTTTGAAAGGGATATTTCCGATCAGGATACCGAATCCGATAGGGATCAAAAGCATAGGTTCAAACTCGTATCTGATAGCTAGGTAGATAAAGATCAACCCGATAACTATCATGATAAGGTGTCCCCAGGTTGCGTTGTAGAGTCCTGTATAGGTATAGAACAACTGCAGGTTGTCACCTAAAAATGATAAAAAACTTTCCAGCATGACTTTATCCGATTATTACGAGATCAGCACCTTCCAGTACAGAATCTCCTTTGTTTACTTTAATTTCAACGACTTTACCATCACGGTCTGCATTGATGCTGTTTTCCATCTTCATCGCTTCCAGAATTACCAGCGTTTGTCCTCTTTTCACAGCGTCACCCACTTTACATTTTACTTCAAGGATCACACCTGGCAGCGGAGATTTAACACCACCTGCCGCAGAAGCCGGACGTGCTACTACAGGAGCACCTGTAGCGGTAGTGGGAGCCTGAGCCGGACGTTTTACAGTCACCACCTGTTTTTTCGCAGGTTTATCCATATGTACTTTATAAGGAGTACCGTTTACTTCTACTTCAGCAACAGTATCTTCTATTTGGTTGACAACAACTGTATAGTTGTTACCGTTAATTTTATATTTATATTCTTTCATCGTAGTTGAATGATTGATTTGTAATGATTATTTCTTAGGAGTTTCACGTAATGCATAGATTTTCGAACTCCATGGAGAATAGTTACGTGTAACCTTCGTGATCGTAAGTACTGTACTCTCAATATCATGGGTATCTTCAGCCACTTCGTGCAAGGCAGCACTGATTGCAGCAATGATCTCACCTGAAACTTCACCTGTACCGGCAGCGGTAGAAATATGTGGAGTACCAGCTGCTTTCTTTGCATTTCTTTTGCTGGCTTCGATCGCAGCTTTACCGATATTTTTGAATACAATAAATAACAGCAACAGAGCAGAGAATACTACCAGCATGGCTGTTAGGGTCATACCTATTCCCAGCGGATCATTCTCTTTCAGATTATCGATCTTCTCATTTGAGTCCAGTGTCACATTATTTGTACTTGGGGTGACTCTGGCAAGTGTACCCAGCTCAGTACCCCCGTCTACTAAACGGCCATAACTTACGTCCGCACGTTGGCCGGCAGGTACCACAATTTCATCGATTATTGTTTTACCATCCGCATCTACTAAAGCAATATAATTATCTTTAGAAGGGTCCAACGTAAAATTCAAATGGAATGTACCACGGGAAGGTTGTCCATCCGCCCAGAACAAAAGATGCTGTCCCGGTTTAATGCTGGTCAGTACGTCCCCTTTTGGGATGGGATACTTTCTTGGATCATTTTTGTCATTTGTCAGAAAGCACCCCTGGACATTTACACTGGCTGCCGAGCTGTTGTAAAGCTCAATCCAGGCATTTTTTTTGCCGTAATCGTCCAGGAAGTTATCTTCATTAATGACCAGTACTTCATTAATTCGTAGGGAGGATGCGCTTTGTGCCATAGCTCCTGCCGAGAAGAACAGCATAAAAAGCAACAACGCTCCTAATTTATTTCTTGTCATATCGTAATTCATTTTAAGCATTACAGAGGCATGTTGTCGTGTTTCTTCGGCGGGTTGCTTAACTTTTTGGTCTGCAACTGCTGTAAAGCACGGATGACACGGAAACGGGTGTTACGTGGTTCGATCACATCATCAATATACCCATACTGAGCAGCGTTATACGGATTAGCAAATGCTTTTTTGTATTCAGCTTCTTTTTCCGCAGCACAAGCAGCCGGATCTTCCGCAGCAGCTACCTCTTTCGCAAAGATTACTTCCACAGCACCACTTGGTCCCATTACCGCGATTTCAGCTGTTGGCCATGCATAGTTCATGTCGCCACGCAGATGTTTAGAGCTCATCACACAGTAAGCACCACCGTAAGATTTACGCAGGGTTACAGTTACTTTAGGCACAGTTGCTTCGCCATATGCGTAAAGCAATTTCGCACCGTGAAGGATCACACCGTTGTATTCCTGGCCTGTTCCCGGAAGGAATCCCGGTACATCGACCAAAGTAACCAAAGGAATGTTGAACGCATCACAGAAACGAACGAAACGTCCGGCTTTACGTGAAGCATTGCTGTCCAGACATCCTGCCATAATTTTAGGCTGGTTGGCTACAATACCAACAGACTGGCCGTTGAAACGGGCAAAACCTACAATGATATTTTTAGCATAATCCGCATGAACTTCCAGGAATTCATTGTTGTCCACGATGGTTCCGATCACTTCATGCATGTCATAAGCCTGGTTCGGATTGTCAGGAATGATCTCATTCAGGACGTCATCCAAACGGTCGATTGGATCATCGCAAACCAGTAGAGGAGTTTCCTCTAAGTTATTTTGTGGTAAGAAACTGATCAATTTACGGATTAACTGCAAACCTTCTTCTTCCGTATCAACGGCGAAGTGAGCAACACCGGATTTGGTTGAGTGTACGCTTGCACCTCCTAATTCTTCCTGAGTAACATCTTCACCTGTTACTGTTTTAACTACTTTAGGACCGGTCAGGAACATGTAGCTGGTTCCGCGGGTCATGATGTTAAAGTCAGTAAGAGCCGGAGAATAAACCGCACCACCTGCACAAGGACCAAAGATACCAGAGATCTGTGGAACTACCCCTGAAGCAAGAATGTTACGCTGGAAAATCTCTGCATACCCAGCCAACGCGTTTACACCTTCCTGAATACGAGCACCTCCTGAATCGTTCAGACCGATTACCGGAGCACCCATCTTCATCGCCTGATCCATTACTTTACAGATCTTCAGGGCTAACGTTTCAGACAGTGCACCACCAAATACTGTAAAGTCCTGTGCATAGATATACACCAGACGGCCTTCGATTGTTCCGTAACCTGTTACGATACCATCACCTAAGAATTTGGTTTTTTCAATACCGAAATTGGTAGAACGGTGTTGAACGAACATGTCGAACTCTTCGAAGCTGCCTTCGTCAAGTAACATTGCGATACGTTCACGAGCTGTGTATTTGCCTTTTTTGTGCTGAGATTCGATTCTCTTTTCTCCACCACCCAGGCGGGCTTTTTCGCGAAGGGCGATAAGCTCTTTAACTTTTTCAAGCTGGTTACTCATTGTAATATGATTTGTTGTTAGAAATGATTGTTGTAGTTAGTTTATTTATCACCTTCCATGCAAAGTTCTGTCAATACGCTGCAGGTTGATTTCGGATGAAGGAATGCGATATTCAAACCTTCAGCACCACCACGCGGAGCTTTGTCAATCAACTGAACGCCTTTGGATGCTGCCTCATCCAAAGCGTCCTGCACAGATGGAACTGCGAATGCAATGTGATGGATACCTTCTCCTTTTTTCTCGATGAATTTGGCAATGGTACTATCTTCACTGGTTGGTTCTAATAATTCGATTTTTGTCTGTCCGACTTTGAAGAATGCGGTCTTTACTTTTTGGTCTTCCACTACTTCAATGTTGTAGCACTTAAGACCCAGAACACCTTCATAATAAGGTAAACATGCGTCAATACTTTTTACAGCAATACCAAGATGTTCAATATGTGTAATTTCCATGTCAATTATGAATTAAAGATTATGTAAATGTTAATTTTTTTCTGTGTGCAAAGGTACACATTCTTTTTATCCGGTGAAGAAATATTTCTTTAATTTTCAGAAAGAATACCAGAAACAAACTTTTTTGCTTAATAGATTTAATCAGAGAAGAGTTAGCTGTTTTGCAAATGTCACTTTTTAGTATTTGTACGGGTTCATTTTCAGATCTTATTTTTGTTTTGGGTATCGGTTTCAAATGTCTTTAGAATGTTTTTAGAGTTTCATCGTGCACTCTTTTCTAAAAGTACACGATGATTCTGTATTTTTGTTTTTTAAACTTTATCCGTTTACTTTTTTGTAGTCAGCCAGAAAAGTTTCCAATCCGCTGTCGGTAAGCGGGTGTTTCAGTAAACCTTTAATGGCAGCTAATGGGCATGTAGCCACATCAGCACCTACTTCTGCACATTGAATAATATGTTGTGTGCTTCGGATGGAAGCTGCTAATACCTGTGTTTTATACCCATAGGTCAGGTACAGCTGAACGATTTTTCCTACTAATTCAATCCCATCACTGGATACATCATCCAAACGCCCCACAAATGGAGAGACATAGGTGGCTCCGGCTTTAGCTGCCAACAGTGCCTGGCCTTCTGAAAATACCAGTGTGCAATTCGTTTTAAACCCCTTGTCGCTGAGAAATTTGATACCTTTTATGCCAGCTTCGGTGCAGGGGAGTTTGGCAACGATCTGCGGATGAAGAGCCAGTAATTCCTGCGCCTCTTTGATCATCCCATCATAGTCTGTTGCAATTACTTCCGCACTGATATCTCCTCCTTTCACTAAGTTACAGATGTCTACATAAAGTTTGTGCTGGTTTTCCGTACCTTTTATTCCTTCTTTAGCCATCAGGGAAGGATTGGTAGTCACCCCATCCAGTACTCCCATCTCATTGGCCTCCCGGATCTGATCCAGGTTCGCCGTATCAATGAAAAACTTCATAGTTATATTGTTTTAGATTCATCCTAACGAAATAGAATGAGTTGTTTTTTGTATAAAAACAACCACTCATCACACAAAGTTTATTATTCCCTGCTTATGCGGGAAATAAGATTTTTATGGGAGAGCTGATTCCGTCTGGCTGCCTTTGGCAAAATCAGAAATCAATCAGCAAACGAACATTTAGCTGGCGGCCGGTCAGGTAATTAGGGACTGCATATTGTTCATTGTAGGAGTTTGTGATCCAGTAATAAGAGGTGGTATTCCGGATATCAAAAAGATTAAATACATCCACACCGAGCCAGATACTTTTCAGATGGCGAAAGATCCCCCGGTCCATAATGACATCTCTTTGTCCGGCTAACTGATATGTAGCACCGATATCCACCCGGCGGTAGGGACTTGTCTGGTAATATCCCTGTTCATAACCTGTCCGGGGAGCAGTAACCGGAAGACGTCCGGAAAGAATGCCCCGCAGGTGAAGTTTTACCCGGTCATATCCCGGAAAATAATCCTGGAAGAATAAGGAAAAGTTATATCCGTGACTATTAGGCATAGGAACTTTGATCGTATTGCGGATCGTTTGTTCCGCTTTCATCAGGGAAAGGCTGACCCATGAATCTGTACCTGGTACAAATTCTCCGGTAAACTTCATATCTATTCCAACAGCATATCCGGTAGCACAATTCTCTCCGTAGTAGCGGATCTTTACGTTCTCAACAGTATAAGGATTAATATTGTCCAGCTTTTTATAGTAAAGCTCAGTAGTCAGTTTAAAATTCCGGTCCATCAGTTTGAATGCATAGTCTCCTCCCAGAATGAAGTGGAGAGAACGCTGGGATTTCAGGTTTTCATTTAATTCGACAATCCCATTCCCGTTTTCATCATATGTAGTGATCCTTAATTCTTTGTAGTAAGGAGCCTGATAGTAAAGTCCCGTAGCAAAACGGAAAGTCAGGTTCGGATCGAAATTGGGAATGAAACCTATGGATCCTCTGGGACTGAATATAAATTCTTTGTTATAGGACCAGTAGCTCCCCCGTACACCCGCAGTAAGGGTAAACATCCCCTGTTTGGTACGGAATTTAAAAATATCCTGCAAATAAGCCGATAAGCGGGTACTGGTCATTTCCTGATTAGAATATAAATTAGAATAAACAGACACCCCGTCTCCGGTTTGCGGCACTGAATATCCGGCAGAATCACGGCGTTCCCACTCATTGATCCGGTCATTGATTTTTTCAAACTGGACCGTTGCACCCCACTGGATCGTATTTGTTTTCATACGAACCGAACCGCAATGGCCCATATTAGAGATCTGCGAATGCAGCCGGTTCCGGGCATGCTCATGAAAACGTCCGACAGAAAGTGGATTATTCATTTCATCCTGATCACTTTGCAATTGATAAGAAGATGTAATATCATATCCCTCTGTTTCCCGGCTATCAAAAGTAGACGCCTGAATACCCAACTCCGTATTTTCATTCGGGTTATGCTTTAGCGTTAAAGCACCAAAAATGGTCTGGAATTTATCCTTTTCATTTCCTTTGAAACTTACATCAAAAGAGTGGATATTCTGAGTCGTCCCGAAAGAGGTAGATCGTTTTTTAGGTGTAAAGTTATAGTTGTTGACAGCTACATTTCCCAAAAAGTTTACTTCCCACTTCGGTGTCACCTGATAGGTCATAAATGTTTGCAGGTCGATAAAATTAGGATCATATTCCGCATCCGTATCCATTGATTTCAATAACGTTCTTCCTGTTTTGTAACGGAATCCGGTAACCTGAGTGAATTTGCCCACAGAACTTCCTACATACGCATTCGCACCTAAAAAGCTACCGGATGCTGATCCCTCAAAAGTGCTTGGCTTTTTATAGGTAATGTCCAGCACAGAACTCATCTTATCCCCGTATCTGGCTTCAAATCCTCCGGCAGAAAATTTCACCTCTTCCGTCATATCCGGGTTGATAAAACTCAACCCTTCCTGCTGTCCGGAACGGATCAATTGCGGACGGAATACTTCCAGTCCGTTTACATAGACCATATTTTCATCGTAACTGCCTCCACGGACAGAATACTGGGAGCTTAATTCATTATTAGAAGAAACACCGGCAAAAGTAACAACCAGGCTTTCTATGCTTCCACCGGAAGGGTCAGGCAGGAGACGGATCTGTTCTGTATTGATCGTTTCCATGGTGTTGATCTGTTTCCGGCTGGCCGTAACAGATATATCTCCTAACGAGAAGGCACTATAATTCATCTGCACATTCAGATGCATATCATTTTCAGCAACAGGAATGATCCGTTCGGCTTTATTATAGCCCAGGCAGGAGTATACCAGCGTTAGTGAATCTTTAGGTGTTACGGAAACAGAATAATATCCCTTTTCATTGGTGACAGCTCCATTCATGGTGTTCTTTACCTGTACAACCACCAGTTCCAGCGGATTACCATCCCCGTCACGCACATATCCGGTGATCTTGATCCGGTTCTGTGCGTAGGTATTCAAAGAGATCAATATAAATAGCAGTGCAGCTACGGCACGAATTTTCATATGCAATGTTTAAAAGACTACACAACTGTTAACGTAAAAAAAGAAAGAAGCGTATATCTGGCCCGGAAAAAATTATTTCCCCTATTTGGTAAGTTCCGGTTGTTGTCGCTATCTTTGGATTCTCATTCCCCTTTCAAGAGGTGAAATAAAACATGAAAAATTATGAACAGTTTTGCAGAGTTGATCACGAAAAGAAGAAGTACGCGTAAGTTTACGGATCAGTTGTTAACACCAGAACAGGTAGAGCTTATCCTGAAAGCAGCTCTGATGTCACCCTCTTCCAAGCGAAGTAATCCATGGCAATTCCTGGTAGTGGAAGATAAGGAAATGCTGAAAAAATTAGCTGCCTGTAAACCACATGGGGCTTCATTTCTGGAAGGTTGCGCGTTGGCTGTAGTTGTTATGGCTAATATCATGGAAGGAGAAGCCTGGGTGGAAGATACATCTATTGCTTCTATCATGATGCAGTTACAGGCAGAAGATCTGGGATTGGGTAGCTGCTGGTGCCAGGTCAGAGGACGGCAAACAGAGGATGATACCGATTCGGCTGAATATATCCGCCGGTTGTTTGATATTCCCTACCAGATAGAAGTACTGTCGGTAATTGGATTTGGTTATAAAGAAAAGGAAAATAAACCTTTTGATGAATCCAGACTGCAATGGGAGAAAATACATGTAGGTGAATACCGTGCCTCTCAGCCGAACAATCCGGAAGAATAAAATATGAAAGTAGTCTTTATTGGCGCAGGGAATCTGGCAACAGGAGTTGCACTGGAAATGCACCGGGTCGGGATCACGATCGGATAGGTTTATAGTCGTACTACAGAAAGTGCTTCCGGACTGGCTAAACGTTTGGGAACCTCCTGGACGAATGAGATCCCAAAGATCATAGAAGATGCAGACCTGTATGTTTTTTCCCTGAAAGATACAGCCTTGCCGGAGGTCATTTCGCAGATGAAACCCAACAACGGTTTATGGGTACATACTGCCGGCAGTGTTCCGATGGACATATTTAAAGGTCATGTGGAACGGTACGGAGTGTTCTATCCTCTACAAACTTTTTCCAAAGAACGGCCTGTTTCCCTGGACGGGACATGGATCTTTCTGGAATTAAGTTCACCGGAAGATGAGAAAATGTTGAAAAAAGTGGCGAAAGCACTGTCCGGAAAAGTACAGCTACTCTCTTCCGAAAAGCGGAAGTACCTGCATCTTTCGGCAGTATTCGCCTGTAATTTTACAAATCATATGTATCATCTGGCTTCTAAGATACTGGAAGAAGAAGATATTCCCCGTGAAGTATTACTCCCTTTGATAGATGAAACAGCAGCGAAGGTACATGATCTGTCACCTCAGGATGCTCAGACTGGCCCCGCCGTACGCTTTGATAAAACAATTATAGATAAACAATTATCCATGTTAAACGATCCGGCTATGAGAACTGTTTATCAGTTGCTTAGTCAGAATATTTATAAAGAAAAAGTAACTAAGGATATCAAATAGGTAAAAGAAGCATAAACAGATTTTTTTATCTGATAAAATGGTAAAGAAGTATGAGTAGTATCAACTATGATCTGAAAAAAATACGGGCATTTGTTTTTGATGTGGATGGTGTATTATCCCGGGAAGTAATCCCGCTACATCCGAACGGGGATCCGATGCGTACTGTAAGTACGAAAGATGGGTATGCCATCCAACTGGCTGTAAAAAAAGGATATGAAGTCGGTATTATTACCGGAGGATATACAGAAGCCGTACGACTACGGTTTTCCCGGTTGGGAGTCCGGCATATTTATCAAAAAAGTTCATTAAAGATCCATGATTTTCATGATTTTATGGAAAAAACGGGTCTTTTGCCTGAACAGGTGATGTATGTCGGGGATGATATTCCGGACCGTCCGGTGATGCAGGCGGTAGGATTGCCTGTAGCTCCGGCAGATGCCGTACCGGAGGTAAAAGCGATTGCCAGGTATATCTCTTCCAGAAAGGGAGGAGAAGGAGTGGCTCGTGATGTAATAGAACAAACTTTAAAAGCTCAGGGAGATTGGCTCTGTGATGAAGCTTTTGGATGGTAAAGAAACAGAAAACGTGTGCCGTATGTTATTAAATCTAAACAATTACCGGGTTATTTTAGGTTCCGCATCTCCCCGGAGGAAGGAACTGTTAGCAGGTCTGGGACTCTCTTTTGATGTAAAGCCTATGCCGGATCTGGACGAATCCTATCCTTCTACACTGGGAGTAAATACTATTCCTCAATATATTGCCCGTCAGAAGGCACAGGCATATATGGATGCCCTTACAGAGAATGATTTGCTGATCACGGCAGATACAATTGTCTGGGCAATGGGTCAGGTGATGGGTAAACCCTCCGATAGAAAGGAAGCCATGGAAATGCTCCGGATACTTTCTGCCAAGAGTCATGAAGTGATTACAGGAGTATGTATTACCACGAAAAAAAGATCACATGCGTTTTCCGTAACCTCAGTAGTCCGCTTTCATCATCTGGACGAAGAAGAAATAGAGTATTATGTGGATACTTATAGGCCTTATGATAAAGCGGGAGCGTATGGTATTCAGGAATGGATCGGCTATATTGGTGTGGAATCCATTGATGGAAGCTTTTTCAACGTAATGGGGTTACCGGTGCAAAGGCTTTATCAGGAATTGAAAAAATTCTGAGAATCAGAGACAAATCAAAAGTATCTATCAGAATATAGAAATTATCTGTTTGACATCAAATGTTTTAATGGTTAACTTTATATCAAAATTAAATGTGGAATTAATTAAAAAAGAGCCATTATGAAAACATTAAATTATCTTCATTTAGATACATCCAAAGTGGATAGTATAGTCGATGCTTTGCAACAATTATTAGCGGACTATCAGGTCTATTATACCAATCTGCGGGGATTCCACTGGAATATTACCGGCCATGGATTCTTTACTTTACACAGCAAATTTGAAGAAATGTACGATGATGTGTCAGAAAAGGTGGATGAAATTGCAGAACGGATATTGATGTTAGGCGGAACTCCGGCTAATAAGTTCAGTGATTATCTGCAACAGGCAAACGTTCAGGAGGTCTCCGGACTAACATGTGGCAAAGAAGCTGTAGAAAATGTATTGAATACGTTGGCATGTCTGATCAAACAGGAACGTGCACTTTTGTCGGTAGCGTCAGAAGCAAACGATGAAGGAACTGTTTCTCTGATGAGTGACTATTTGAAAGAACAGGAAAAACAGGTTTGGATGCTGGTCGCCTGGTCCCGGGCAGCATGTGAAAAGTAATTTTTAAAATCAGATATATTAAGTAAAAGGGTGGTCTATAGGATCACCCTTTTTTATGCCTGTCTGTTCCTTTTAAGAATAGAATCATAGGTTACTCTTATCTTATAGAATATAGTCTCTAAACTGTCTTTTCTTTTTTGTAGATAAATTTATTATCGAATATTAATTATTTTGTGTTTATGTATATTAATACTAAATTGATTTTAGTATTTTTAATCCGTATTTTATTTAATTATTTTCAATCTATTAACATTAAAGCAAGAAGAAAATGAAAAGAATCATGATGCTTTCGATGGCGTTTACTATCCAAATTTTTTTATTTACCGACTGCCAGGCCATTGATGAAGAGATTACTTCCGGGAATGTACTGACCCGTGCCGCTACAGTTACTGAAACTCCATTAGAGATAATCCGTCAGGCCTATCTGTTTGCAATGCCGGTTGTGTATATGGATGTGACCCGCGCCAGTTATTCCATTCCGGATAACTATTTTTATACAGCGGATAAATTGCCAGACTACAATTATAAAAATGTAGTGGCTGTGAATATTGATACCAACTATTCAATTGCCTTCCTGAAACTGGAAGATGATCCGGTGATGTTTGAAATTCCCGATATGGGGGACCGTTACTACACCTATCCGATTATGGATGCATGGACAAATAATTTTGTGATCCCCGGTACACGGTTAACAGGGAACGGACCACAGAAATATTTTATTACGGGTCCGGACTGGACAGGAGAGATCCCTGCTGGATATACACTTATTACTTCACCTACGAATCTGGCATGGCTTGACGGACGGGTGCAGGTGAATAGTCCGGCAGATCTGGAGGAGACCGTGCTGCCTCTGCAGAATCAATTCACGCTGGTTTCCGTGAATCCTCCTTCGACTGCCGGCAGACCTTCGGATAAATACGTACCGGCAGATTTTGGAGGTAAAAGTGTGGTACAGGTGATCAAAGAAATGCCATTGGAAGACTACTTCAATTACTTTAATGAATTGCTGGAACTGAATGCTCCATTCGCAGAAGATAGTGTGATCCTGCAAAAAATGGCTACTGTAGGTATAGGAGCAGGAAAAATATTTGCTATAGCAGACTTTGATGTGGATACGCAGCAGGCTCTTTAATCTCTGACTGCAGATATATATACTGTATTGGATGGTGCGCATTCCGGTGATATTCTGTTTGGAGTAGATACTTCCAACCCAGAGGCGCAACTGGGAGATTATAAAACCGATTATAATCTGCGTGCGGTTATTACCTACAAAGGATTAGGTGCACTACCTCCCCAGGAAGCGACCTACTACACCTATTTCAATGATGCTGATGGAAATGTGCTGGATGGAAGCCAGGCCAACTACACTATCCATTTTCCAGCTGGCGGGTTTCCTCCTGCACAAGCCTTCTGGTCCTATACGATCTATAATGCCGAACGTTATCTGGTGCAAAATCCGATTGACCGGTATGCCATCGGTGACCGGAATGAACTGATATATAATGAAGACGGATCTCTGGATATTTATCTGAGTTACAAATCTCCGGAAGAGGCTCTGGTTCCCAACTGGTTACCCATACCAAATGGAAAATTTGATATCACTGCTCGTCTCTATATGCCGGATCCGGCTTTTCTGGCCAGTCCATCTTCCTGGAATGATCCGAAAGCTGTCCAAGTGGTAACCCGGAAATAAAAGTTGCGTCCGTGTGCCATTCTTTGTTCATGCTATAGTAGTTGTTTACGGATATGTTTCCTAATCCGTAAAGAAATCCGTAATTTTGCCTTTTCAATTGTAAAATAAAAAATAAACATATGCTTAAACATATTGTTATGTGGAAGTTAAAGGCAGAAGCGGAGGGAAAAACCAAAGTGGAAAATGCCCTATGGATGAAAGAGCAGCTGGAAGCTCTGGTAGGAGTGGTTCCGGAGATCCGTTCCCTGGAGGTCGGAATTAATATCAAAGACGGAGAAATGGCTTATGATGCTGTTTTAGTTTCTACTTTTGATGATGAAGCGGCTTTGGCGTCCTATAAAATGAATCCTGAACATGTGAAGATAAGTAACTATTGCAAAAAGATACGGGAAAGCCGTGTAGTTGTGGATTATTGGATTTAATATGAACGAGAAAATTATATTACTCCCTGAGTGGTATCCGCAAAGTGCGGTTCAGTTGACATGGCCTCATGAGGACACAGACTGGGCCTCTTTGGAGGAAGTAATCCCTTGTTTTGTAACTATTGCGAAAGAAGTGGTGAAAAGGCAGTTGCTTTTGATCGTCTGTCCGGACAGGGAAGAGGTCATCCGGCAATTGGGTGAGAAAGACCTGAACCGGATCATTTTCTGTGAAATGGAAACAAATGATACCTGGGCGCGGGATCACGGAGGGATTTCTGTGTTAGATAACGGAGTCCCCTCTGTCTATGATTTTGTCTTTAATGGCTGGGGTATGAAGTTCGCAGCTAACTGGGATAACCTGATCACCCGCCGGCTGTTTGCTGCCGGTGTTTTTGCAGAGGGTATCCTGCCTGTTAATATGCAACCTTTAGTGCTGGAAGGAGGGAGTATTGAATCGGATGGAAAAGGAACGCTGATGACTACGACGGAATGTCTTTCTTCCCTGAACCGAAATGAATACCTGAGCCGGGAACAGCTTGAATATCACCTGAAAGAGATCTTTGGGCTGGAACGAATCCTCTGGATTGAGAATGGGTATCTTGCCGGAGACGATACGGATAGCCATGTAGATACCCTGGCTCGCTTTTGTAGTGAGGATACGATCGCTTATGTCCAGTGTACAGATGAAACAGACGAACACTATGCTGAATTGCAAGCTATGGAGGAAGAGCTGAAAGGCTTTACACAGGCAAACGGAGAGCCCTATCGCCTAGTTGCTCTGCCAATGGCGGATGAGGTGGAATGGGAGGGAGAACGTCTACCCGCTACCTATGCTAATTTCCTCATCATCAATGGCGCAGTTTTGCTTCCGTTCTATGATTCTCCTAAAGATATGATCGCAAAAAAAACATTACAGCAGGTCTTCCCGGATCGGGAAATTGTTGGTATTAACTGCCTGCCGCTGATCAAACAACATGGTTCCCTTCACTGCGTTACCATGCAATATCCGGAAGGATTTATAAATACAGAGATATGAAAGTAGGACTGATTCAACAACAAAACAGCAGTGATATCGCTGCTAATATAGAGAAATTAAAAAAGAATATCCGCACCTGTGCGGAACAGGGAGCAGAGTTGATTGTTTTGCAGGAACTGCATAATGGGCTCTATTTCTGCCAGACGGAAGATACCGGATTATTTGACATGGCAGAGCCCATACCTGGTCCTTCCACAGAACAATTTGGACTTTTGGCAAAGGAACTCGGGATTGTGATCGTGCTTTCGCTGTTTGAAAAAAGGGCACCCGGACTCCATCACAATACGGCTGTCGTACTGGAAAAAGATGGAACGATTGCTGGGAAATACCGGAAAATGCATATACCTGATGATCCGGCTTATTATGAAAAGTTCTATTTTACACCTGGTGACTTGGGTTTTGAGCCAATTCAGACCTCAGTGGGTAAGTTAGGTGTGCTCGTTTGCTGGGACCAGTGGTATCCGGAAGCTGCCCGGCTAATGGCCATGCGTGGGGCGGAACTCCTGATCTACCCGACAGCGATTGGGTGGGAAAGTAGTGATACAGAAGAAGAGAAAAACCGTCAGCTAAATGCATGGATCACGGTTCAGCGGGGACATGCGGTTGCCAATGGCTTGCATGTCGTGACTGTAAACCGCACCGGACACGAATCTGATACGTCCGGACAGACAAACGGCATCCAGTTTTGGGGTAATAGCTTTGTGGCAGGTCCTCAGGGAGAACTGTTGACTGAGTTTTCAAATGACCGGGAAGAACTCCAGGTGATTGAGATCGACAAAACCCGCAGTGAAAATGTACGTCGCTGGTGGCCTTTCTTCCGGGATCGGAGAATTGATGCCTTCGAGGGATTAACAGAACGTTTTTTGATTTGAAATGAAATCATATGCTAAAGAAGAGGCTGTTTGGAAAATGAATACCTTTGGGGCATCCGGACAGCCCTTTATTTTTATAATAGATTATCAACAGGAGAAGATCTTTCTTGAAAAAACGGAAGAGGTGGAGAACTGTGAAATCCTGTTTGATTTCAATGGTTATACCAATGTTTCCGGTTTGTTTCCGGCTGAAAGGCCCATGGAGTGGCGGGTTGCCGGAGAATCATTTGAAGCGTATGAGCTATCTTTCCGGAAAGTACTATCTCACCTACAGACTGGTAATTCTTATCTGGTTAATTTTACAAGGTCTACTCCTATACAGACCAACCTAACGCTTAAAGATATTTTTTACCGGGCGGTAGCCCCTTATAAATTGTGGATGAATGAACAGTTCGTCGTTTTTTCTCCGGAAATATTTGTACGGATGCAGGCTGGAAAGATCTCAGCCTATCCGATGAAAGGTACGATTGATGCCTCTTTGCCGGATGCCTTTCAGAGAATATCGAATGATCCGAAAGAAGTAGCAGAGCATGCAACGATCGTAGATCTACTCCGGAATGATCTGAGCATGGCGGCCGTCGATGTTAAAGTGGACCGTTACCGGTATATAGATGAAGTGAAGACAAACCGGGGAATGTTGTTGCAGGTTAGTTCGGAGATTTCCGGCTCTCTTCCTGCAGACTGGAGAACTGAAATCGGAACTCTATTATTCCGGCTTTTACCTGCAGGCTCCATTACCGGAGCTCCTAAGAAAAAGACGATAGAGATCATTGCGGAAACGGAAAATTATCACCGGGGCTTTTATACAGGAGTGATGGGCTACTTTGATGGGGAAAATCTGGATAGTGCAGTTATGATCCGTTTTATAGAGAAAGAGGATGGTAAACTATTCTATAAAAGTGGGGGAGGAATCACGGCACAGAGCGATGCGAAAAAAGAGTATAACGAAATGTTACAGAAAATATATGTGCCCTTTACTGGAAACCTTACGAATTGAAAAAGGAGAGATCCACCAATTGTCTTTTCATAATGAACGGATGAATCGATCCCGCCGGGATTGTTTCGGTAGTACGAAAGATCTGGATCTGAGAAATTTTATTCAACCGGAGATCTATGAAGAACGGACGAAATGCCGGGTGGTATATCGTGATCAGATTGAAAAGATCGAATATAGCTCGTATGCTCTCCCCTCTATTCGCTCCCTCCGTTTAGTAACGGATGATAAGGTAGATTATACTTATAAGAGTACAGATCGGGAAGCTTTGAAACAGTTATATCGATCACGGGAAAATTGTGATGATATAATAATCGTAAAAAATGATCTATTAACGGATACTTTCTTTTGTAATATTGCCTTATGGAACGGAAACCAATGGCAGACCCCTGCTCAACCTCTTTTAAAGGGAACCTGTCGCGCTTCTCTGTTAGAAGAAGGTAAAATAATAGAAAAGGATATTAGGATAGAAGATCTGGACTACTTTTCCCGCATCTGTCTTTTTAATGCTATGATCAGTTTCGGCGAAATAGACTTTTCTTTTATTAAAAGAGAGAAAGTCCTGATAGTAGCCAAATAAAAAGAGGTATGGATTTGGCCGGTCTTTGATACCAATTTCATGTTTACTGCTATTTCCTTAGAGGTAAGGTTTTGTAAATCCTTACCCGTAATAGAGAGTCTAATTGGAATAAAAGGTATCCCTTATACCCTCTTTAAAGGGGGAATTAACATCCCTTATTTCTCTTTAATGCTATAAAGCGTTTTCTTTTATAGATCACGTTTATATTTGCAAAATGCATAGTATGAATTTGATAAAATAGACCAGCATGAAAAAACTCCTTTTCCTCTGTTTTTTAGTTAGCTGTTTCGTGACTGTTTGGGCAGAACCGGGGTATCAAATCCGGGTACAGCTTCGCGGAGTAAAAGAGGGTACCCAGTTCTTTCTACGGGATTTTGAAACCCAGCGAATCATCAATTCGGCTCATCTGCAGAAGGGGGAGTTGCTGATGAGAGGTGAATTATTTGACACGCCCCGGCTTTTATGGCTGACTACAACCTTAAAGGATGAGTTCTATTATTGTGAACTGTTTATGGAAAATGATACTTTGCTGATTGATGGCGATTTTCGGAATTTCCCGTATGACCTGACTTATAAAGGAGCATCTACACATCTGGAATATGCCCGGTATCAGGAACAGATAAAAGAGATTCAACAAACTATAGACAGCCTTCAACATATTTCTATGTATTTGCAGGATCTGACCTCGTATGATTCTAAAGCAACCAGAAATAAACGCTATTCCAAACCGATGAAACGGGAACTGAAAAAGTTTGCCAATAAAGATAACAGGGCCAATTTTGAACTCGAGGTTGATTTGAAAACCGGCAGGGCAGTGGACCAGCGGAATGCTATCCGGATGGCTTTTATTGACCGGCACATGGACACACCGGCAAGCCAATTCCTGCTGACACAGGTCATGAAAAGGCTTCCCATGGATTCATTGAGATACTATTACAGTCAGATCCCTCTGGATATGAGAAGAAGTAAATTTCCCCGTCTGATCAGTAACCACATCAACCCCTATGCAGACAAATGCATTAAAGAGGCAGACCGCCTGATCGCTCAACAGGGAGAAGACTGGGAAATGTGGGCATGGGCAGAGGAAGCCTGGAAATTATATGAGGAAGGGGTACATCTGAACCCGGAACGAACGGAGGTATATGTTTCCCTTGGAAGTATATATGAAAGACTTTTACCGGTGAAAGGTGTGGAAGCCTATGATATTTCCATCCGTAGCCTGGTAAAATTTATAGATAGTGACATGGCTGAAGAAGAAAAAGAGGTGGCCCGGAAACGTCTGCAGGATCTTCAATACAAAAAGAAACTGGCAACCAGCATATATCCGGAAATGGTAGAAGTGAAAGGAGGAACTTATGATATGGGATCTACCTATGAAGAGGATAATAATCCGGTTCACAAGGTAACAGTCGGAGATTTCTATATTAGCCGGTATGAGATTACCAATTATCAGTTTGCTTATTTCATACAAGTCTATGGGAGTCGGACCGTCAGGTCAGGGCCGGATGAAGGGGAACCGCTCTACTATGAATCGGAGTGGGGGATCCAGCAGGAAGAGGCGGCACAAGGTTATGAATCTCATCCGGCTCTTTATGTAACCTGGTATGGAGCCCGTGAATACAGCCAGTGGGCCGGAGGAAGACTCCCGACTGAAGAAGAATGGGAATATGCCGCCCGCGGAGGCCTTTATGGGAACCGCAACCATCTCTATAGCGGAGGGATGGAATTGGACAGTCTGGGATGGTATGCCGGAAATTCCGAAGGCAGAACTCATCCGGTGGGCATGAAAAACCTAATGAATTAGGTCTTTATGATATGAGTGGAAACCTATGGGAATGGTGTGCAGAGTTGATTGAAGAAGAGGGTAAGATATATGCACCGGTGCGTGGAGGGACCTGGTTCAATGAACGTGCTATCTGTCGCCCCACTTGCCGCTACTATATTTTCCCCAACAGCAAACACTTCAACAATGGTTTCCGTATTGTAAAAGATAAAGTTTCTCTGTTGGAATCCTCTGACTCTAATTGAATAAAAAACTTGGACTAAATTGATTATCAATTTATAATCTCCGGTTGTGTTAGTAAACAGATAGAATAAGGTCTCCTGATTTAACGGCACAAACCTTCCTGGATATACAAAAACGGAAGGAATAAAAATGGAATGGCTTAAGAATAGCTTAAAATTAAAAGAGCCCCGTACGAAAAGGAATCGTACGGGGCATAGAAAAAGTGTGTTCTTCAGGCTTTGATTAAAGGATTTTTTTATTCCTCTATATAAAGCCCTTCGCGGGATAACTGTTTGTCCAGATTGGCGACCCCATAGGACACCACAGCCGTTACAGTGGCCGCATGCTCCTGGTATTCTGGGATACTCTTGTTATACAAATCCCGCTCTGTATGCCATATTTCCTGATATTGAAAATTATATCCTTTTACATCCTGCTCCACAAAACTGATGGCCGGAACACCCTGTACCATAAATACGGTCCCGTCATGGCTGCCAGTCACCTTCGGACGGGGACGGGGTTCTACCTCTTTCACCTCAAACGGATAATCCGGACGAATCTGTTTCACTGGTTCGCAAATTTTTACAAAATCCTTGTACATAGCTTTTGGTACATTCAATCCCACAGGAGCCAGCGGACCGCCATCCCGGTTAAAGATGTTGGATATCTTTGGTAGCTTTTCTTTATTATCCCTTACCCAGGCCTCGGCTCCGAGTAGTCCGAACTCTTCTCCCGCAAATGCGCAGAAGATCATGGTACGTTTCGGTTTGCCTCCTGCCTGCTTGATCATGCGGGCGGCCTCCATTGTAGGAGTGACTCCGGAACCACAATCCACACCTCCTGTTGCCACATCATAGGCATCAAGGTGACCACTAACCATTACATATTCATCCGGGAATTTACTTCCTTTAATGATACCATATACACTATAATATTTGACCGGACCCATCTTGAAGTGGTTACGGATATCAAATTCCAACTGGAAATACCGTTTCTCCTGTGCCATTTGGCGAATGATCTTGTACTGGTGTTCGTCCAGTTTGATATCCGGCGCGGTTGGAAGATTCTCAAAAGTCGTGTTCGGATCATTTACTAAATTCCGGTCGTATAGCGCACGCATAGGAACAGCAGAAGACTGAATAAATCCCAATACTCCCGCTTCGATCATTTCATGGTAATAGAGTGCCGGCTCCTGATTGTAGGGCAACATCGGTTCATTGGTCCGGTTTGTCCAATTAGAACGCATGATCTCCCGGTTTTTAACTGCGATCTCTTCATTCTCCGCTTTCGCTATGGACCGTAGAGAATCTCCTTTGGCATATCGGTCTATGGGCCATCCGGCATTGATCCCATTGATGAGTACCCATGCACCTTTTAGAGCACCTTTCATATTTTCAAATTCCTCCCGGGTAGCAGGTTCGATCAGTACATGGCCCCGCTGAACTCCTTTGGTTCCGGAAGTGAAAGAGGGAGTAACGAAGTGGAGATCCATTGCGTTTTCCCCCAGTAACTTACCAAACCAGGGACCCCGGTTAAAACCAACAGGCACACTACCCGCCTCATGGATCTCTACCTCGAGCCCCCACTGTTTAAACTTATAGGCTACCCATTCAGCAGCATTGGCATACGCATCCGAACCTACCAGACGTCCACCGAAACGGTTGGTCAATATGTCCAGGTGGTCCATTACCTGATTATCTGTTTGTCCGATCTCTATAATTTTTTTAGTCACCGAGTCCTGTGCGGAAACAGATATAGTGGTACACAGAAAAAACAAAGAGAATAGAAGTGTCAATTTTTTCATCTATACAAGTGGAATTTATTTCGGATACAAAGTAAATTAATATCTTTTTTATATCAAAAAAATAGATTAAGAATAATTCGTAAGTTATTACTTTCATTTGATTAGATATTCGTTAAAAAAGAAATAATGTGCGATAGTGAATATTCTCCTAAGAAACGTGTTTCCTAATAAGGGAACATGTTTCCTGTAATAGACAGAAGTGGTTTATAATTCTGGTTAGTCAGAGGAAACCTGTTTCAGGATGAATTGGATCAACGCAATAAAAACCTTTCCGAATTTTTCCAGTTTGGCTTCTCCTACGCCCCGGACTTCCCGGAATTCGTCTAAGCTCCGGGGTTTCCGGGCGACCATATCTTCGAGGGCGGCATCGGAGAAGATAATATAAGCGGGCATTTTTTCTTTTTCCGCTAACTGTTTCCGGAGTTGTTTCAGGGCATCCATCAACTTCTCTTCTACAGAACCATGCACTATCGGGCGGATTGGTTGTGCTTTGAACTTCTCTTTCTTTTCCCGCTTTTTCTTTTCCGGTTTGACCATTTCTTCCGGTTCGAGGTAAGTAGCCAGTTGCACTTCTATTTCTCCGAAAAGTGCCTTGCGGCCTAAGGGGGTTACTTTTAGTACACTACCGTTTGCATAGTCAATTTCTATATATCCCAAATGGAGCATCTGGTACAGATATTCTTTCCAGACTTTATACGGCAGATCCCGTCCGGCTCCGTAGGTCTTCAATTTATCATAGCCCAACCGGAGGAGGTCAATTCTGCCGGAAGCCCGCAGAATATCGATCAGCATTTGTATCCCTACTTTTTCGTTGGTGCGCAGGATCCCGCTTAAAGCTTTTTGGACCAGGATGGTTCCGTCGAACCGTTGGGGAGGATTCTTACATACATCACAGTTGCCGCAGTCATGCTGCGCTTCTTCCCCAAAATAATTCAGCAGGATACGACGGCGGCAGATATCTGTTTCGCAATAGCGTTGCATCCGGTGCAGCTTTTCCAGATTGATCTCCATTTGTCCGCGTTCTTCGGCAAATCTGCGCAGTAGCACCAGATCCCCTAAGGAATAGAACAGGAGGGTGTCACTTTTCATTCCATCCCGTCCGGCACATCCGATCTCCTGATAGTAGTTTTCTATGCTTCCGGGCATATTGTAATGGATCACCCAGCGAACATTGCTTTTATCAATTCCCATACCAAACGCTACTGTGGCGCACACCACCTCTACCCGGTCATTAATAAAGTCATTCTGTGCCTGTTCCCGGGTGTTTGCATTCAGACCGGCGTGATAGGCTACGGCTTTGATATTGAATCTGGCGAGTTCTTCTGCAACTGCCACGGTGTCATTTCGTTTCATGCAGTAAATGATGCCGCTTTGCCCTCTTCGCGAACGAATAAAGTTGACGATAGAAGTGATTTTCTCCTTTTTCCCCAGTCCTTTCCGCACGGTAAGGGATAGATTGGGCCGGTCAAACGAGGAAATAAAGACTTCCGGATCTTTCAGGTTGAGTTGTTTGAGGATATCGGCCCGGGTTACTTTATCTGCGGTAGCTGTCAGGGCAATCATCGGAACGTCCGGAAACCGTTCTTTCAGAACAGCCAACTGAGTATATTCCGGCCGGAAATCATGTCCCCAGTGGGATACACAGTGTGCTTCGTCAATAGCAATCAGGGAGATCTCCATCCGGGGAAGCAGCCAGTCCAGTTCTCCGACCAGTCCTTCCGGGGAAATATAAAGTAGTTTGATCTTTCCCTGGATGCAATGTTGTTTGATCCGTTGTTTTTCCTCTTCCGGCAGCATGCTGTTCAGGGCTGCGGCGGGAATCCCGTTTGCCACCAATCCTTCCACCTGGTCTTTCATCAGTGCGATCAGGGGAGAGACAACGATTGTAGTACCTGGCAGGTAGATCGCCGGTAACTGGAAACAGATGGACTTACCTCCTCCGGTAGGCATTAAGACCAAGGCATCTTTCTTCTGTAAAATACGTTGAATGATCTCTGCCTGCAAAGGACGGAACGTGGAATATCCGAAAAACTTTTTGAGTAGTAACTGTATTTCTTTCATATGAATAGGTTTGGTAAAGATAGTCAAAAATAGCCAGACAAAGATAAAGCAATAACTTTTTATAAACAATAGAGAGCAGGGGAGATAAGTCTAAGGTTCAAACCTTAAACTATAAACCTTAAACTTTGAACTTTAAACCTTAAATTTTGTATATTTGCTTAGTCAAGGTCTAATGTATGCTGAAACTAAAGGAGGACGACATATTAATCCGCGTTAACCAGGGAGATATAAAATCATTTGAACGATTGTATAGTACTTTCTATGTCTATCTCTGCGCCGTAGCCACTAAATATATTTATGATGCGGAAACTGCCAAAGAGATTGTGAATGATGTGTTTGTCAGTATCTGGAATAACCATACTCTATTAACTGCTCCGGTAAATGCCTATCTGGTCAGGGCCGTAAAGAACCGGTGTCTTAATCATCTTCGGCAGAAACGTCTGGAAGAGGTACCTTTAACTGATATCCAGGAAAACCTGCTTCATTTCCGGGAGGGACTGGTCGGGCAGCCGGAAGAACCCTTGCAGCATCTGGAGCAGGAGGAATCGCAGGAGAAAGTACTGAAAGCGATCAATCTTCTTCCTAAAAAATGCAGGGATATATTTATTCAATATCTGTATCACAATAAATCGTCTGAAGAGATTGCGGCTGAGCAGCATATCAGTTCCAGTACCGTACGGGTACAAATCAAAATTGCCCTTACTAAACTGAAGCCACTTTTAAAGGATATAACCATTACTTCCCTGGCCTTTTTTCATTTTTTTTAAAAATAATCCGGTTTCTTTTAAACGCTTCTTCTCTTTTGGGTGTATATAATAGAAATAGCACACGAAACAGATACCTTAAAAAGTATTATGGAAGAACAACATTTACAAACTCTTCTTTTTCATTATTTTTCCGGACAGGCGGCCCCGGAAGAGGAAAAAGAGATATGGGAATGGCTGGAAGCGGATGAGCAGAATAAAAAGATCTTTGCTGAAATGTCGGACTGGTGGGCTACCGTCCATGTCCCTTTATTCATATCAGACAGAAAAGCTGATTTTATAAAGCATTTCGGAACCGTCAGTTCTGCCGGAAGCTTCCGGAAAAAGCAATTCCATTTAAACAGGCTGGTAAAGATTGCTGCCTCTGTCCTGATCTTATTTGGGATCGGATCGTTGGGATATGAGGCCGGAAAAAATGCTTTCCCGGAACAGGAAAAGATCGTGTATCTGGAAACGGCAGTTCCTTTGGGAGCCAATAGCCGGATGATCTTACCGGATGAATCCGACGTATGGATTAATGCAGGTTCTACCTTGATCTATAAAGAAGATCCTGCTTCCGGACTCAGGGAGGTGGAATTAAAAGGAGAGGCCTACTTTGAAGTGGCTCCGGACCCTGCCCGGCCATTTGTCATAAAGACCGGTGGCATGGAGGTAAAAGTGTTAGGGACCAGTTTCAATGTAAAGGCGTATGAAGAGGAGGAAACAGTGGATGTGGTGTTGGTTTCCGGGAAAGTCCATGTCCGTGTGCCCCGTAAGGAAGAACAGGCAGAAATGGAAATGATCCCCAGTACATTATTGAGTTATCATAAAACAACAGCAGATGTTTCTGTGGAAAGGGTAGTCGCTTCGGATTTTTATCTCTGGAAAGAGGGGGTGATCCGGTTTCATAACAAAACTTTTCAACAGTTGATCCCTCAACTGGAACGGAAATTTAATGTGAAGATTGATCTGCAAAGTAGCCGTCTGGCTCAGGAGGTCTTTTCCGGTAGCTTTACGGCAGACTATACGCTTCAGGATATACTAGAGGAAGTGGATATAGAAAAGAAATATACTTGGAGCCGGCAGGATTCCGGAATGATTATACGCGATAAATCACCAAAATAGACATAGCTTATGGATAACAAATTACTTAAACCGAAAACTGAAATTTGAATTTGGGAATTGCTAAACGTATTGAATAACAGTATTTATTAAATCTAATTACATGAAGAAGTATTTTTCAAACAAGACAACCAGATTGTTGGTTGCCGCCCTCCTTTGGGGCTCCGCGCCAATACTCCCGGGAGCCGTGCATGCATCGGAATTAGAGACATACACGATGTCTGTACAGTTGCAGAACACGACCCTGAAAGAACTTTTTGAGTTAATCGAAGAAAAGTTTGATTGTTCCTTCCTTATCAGAAACAATGACATTGATCTGAATGAGCGTATCACGATTGATATGACAGACCGTTCGGTGGAAGAGATTCTGAAGAGTGCCCTGAAAAATCAGGAGGCTGAATTTGTAGTGAATGAGAATCGTATCATTGTTTACAAATCCTCTTCTGAATCTACGAACAAGCCCAAACCTGATATCACACAGGTAACACAACAGACCGTTAAGGTAACCGGTGTTGTTGTGGATGCGATGACCGGGGAACCGGTGATTGGTGCCAACCTGTTGGTCAAGGACAGTTCTACCGGGACCAGTACGGATTTTGATGGCAATTTTGCTATCGATGTTCCGGCAGGTACTACCCTGATCGTTTCCTACATTGGGTATAACAACCAGGAAGTTCTGGCACAGGCTAACCCGATGACCATCCGTTTAGTGGAGGATACGAAAGCACTGGATGAAGTGGTGGTAGTGGGGTATACCGTGCAGCGGAGAGAAAGTCTGACCGGCGCGATGCAGGTGGTGAGTGGGGAGACACTGACGACCAATACGACTCCATCGGTAGAAAATATGCTGGTGGGTAAATCGGCCGGGGTTTCCGTGACACCGGGTTCCGGACAACCGGGTGCGGCTGGTAAAGTGGTGATCCGTGGTAAATCGACCATCAACGGTAGTTCAGACCCGCTTTGGGTGATTGATGGTGTGATCGTGGGTACTAATTCCGGTGATCTGAATCCTGCGGATATTGCTTCCATGTCTATTTTGAAAGACGCTGCATCGACTGCTATTTATGGTTCCCAGGGTGCGAATGGGGTGATTGTGGTAACGACCAAAAAAGGCCGTGCAGGCAAATCCTCTGTGAATGCCTCTGTTAAGTTGGGTGTGAACCAGTTGACCCAGGGGAAACCTGCAGATGATGAATGGGACTGAATTATATGATTATTTCAGGAGCTTCCCGAATCAGGACAAGATCACCTTCGGCCGTTATGATGAGGATTTGAGAAATGCGAATTATGACTGGTTTAAAGAAGGAACCAAATTAGGTTTCACACAGGATTATAATGTTTCTGTCAGTGGCGGGTCTGAAAAGATCAGGACCTACACGTCCATCGGATATTATAACGAAGAGGGAGCTGTAAAGGATTATGATTATTCCCGTTACAATTTCCGTTTCAATGTGGACTATGATGTGACAGACTGGTTAAAGATCAAACCCCAGATCAGCGCATCCCGCAGGGATATTATGGATCAGGCACCGGATATCAGTGTGTTTTATAGCCTTCTGCCCTGGGATTCTCCTTATAATAGTGAGGGTAATTTAGTGGGATACCGTCCGTCTGAATGGGTGAAAAGTACAGGTAATAACCATATGTATGACCTGCAATGGAATTTTGAAAAGACCCTGGCGTATGAAGTGATGGGGAATCTGGATTTTGATGTGAAACTGACTGACTGGTTGACCTTTGCTTCAGTTAACAGTTACAGATACATCAGCCGGACCCGTAAAAACTATGAAGATCCCCGTTCCCGGGATGGTGCAGGTTACAACGGAAACCTGACAGATAAGATTGAACAATCTTACCGGGTGTATAGTAACCAGTTGTTACGTTTCAATAAACTATTGGATAAGCATAGTATCAGCGGAATTTTAGCGTATGAGTGGAATTCATATACATTTACCAAAAACGAATCTACGGTAAGCGGTTTCGGTGCCGGATTCACAGTTGCCGATGCGGCTGCAACTCCCCGTACGATTGTAGGGGGCACAGGAAGAGTATGCCGTGCAGTCTTTCCTGGCCAATGTGAACTATGCCTACGACCATAAGTATCTGGCACAGGTCTCTTTCCGCCGGGATGGTGCTTCCAACTTCGGGGTGGATGCCAGGTATGATAATTTCTTTTCTTTGAGCGGTGGGTGGAATGTCCACCGGGAGGATTTCTTTACTTTAGATTTTGTCAACCAGTTGAAACTACGTGCCAGCTATGGTTCGGTCGGTAAACGTCCGGAAGAGTATTATCCTCAGTATTTCCTGTATGATACACAGAGTTATGATGAAGTGCCGGGTGGAATTATTACCCAGATCGAGAATAAGGATCTCACCTGGGAAAAGACCTACACAACCGGTATCGGTCTGGACCTGACCCTGTTTGAGCGTCTGGATATCAGCCTGGATTATTACAATAAGAATACGTCCAATTTATTATATGAAGTGCCTCTGCCTTCCGTAACCGGTCTGAACAAATCCTGGCAGAATGTAGGTTCTGTCCGTAACCGTGGATTTGAGGTGACGGTGTCTTATGATGTGCTCAGGGATCTGAAGGACTGGGACTGGAGTATCAGTGCAAATCTGGGTCTGAACCGGAACCAGGTCCGGGAGTTATATGGGGATCAGCCGGAGATTATTTTAACAACAAACTCCGGGGTATTGGATAATGCCAATATTCTGTTGAAACCCGGCATGGATATGGATACCTGGTATCTGACCGAGTGGGCAGGAGTAAATGCACAGACAGGCCAGCCCCAGTGGTATATGACCAATGATGCCGGTGAGCGGGTGATCACGAATGATTATAGGGAGGCTTCTTCCCATAAAGTGGCAGTAGGAACTTCCAGTCCGGATTTCTTCGGGGGATTCTCTACGGATCTGCGATATAAGAACTTTGATCTGTCCGCTTTCTTCAGCTATTCGGTGGGTGGAAAGATCTATAACTATAACCGGATTGAATATGATTCGGATGGGGCTTATAATGACAGGAACCAGATGAAACTACAGAAAGGTTGGAACCGTTGGGAAAAACCGGGGGATATAGCTACCCATCCGGCAGCTTCTTATGGGAATGGTTCCGGATTCAATAAAGGTTCTTCCCGTCATCTGGAAAGTGCTACTTATCTGAAGATGAAATCACTAAGTATTGGGTATAATTTCAATCTGCCTAAACTGCACATTTCTAATATGAGAGTTTACTTCAGTGCCGAAAACCTCTTTACGATTACCGGCTTTTCCGGTATTGATCCGGAATTGCCACCCTCTTATATTGCCCGGGAAGATAAATATAAAATCTCAGGGGTAGCAACCAGTATTTATCCCCAGACACGTAAGTTTATGTTTGGTTTGAATCTTAATTTCTAAATTGACGGAAAATGAAAAAGATATTCATATTTATAATGGCTGTTTGTACGTTCACAGCATGTGATCTGGAACGGTTTCCTTATGACCAGTATACACAGGAACAGGTGGAGGATGATATTGAGATCCTGTTAACCGGATGCTATTCCCGTCTGAAAAGCTGGTCTAACAATATGCACTATGTCGGCGAGTTTGGCGGAGATAATGTGATGAAGCAGGCCACTTCTACGGATTCCTGGTTTGAATTCATTTCTTACAACCATACACCGACCAATGCCCGTATGAAAACTTTCTGGACAGATAGTTACAAAGTCATTTCCCAGGCCAGCGATATCATTAAGCTGGCAAATGAGGGTAATTACGGAGATGTGGACCAGCTCACTGGAGAGGCCTATTGCCTTCGTGGAATGATGTATTTCTATTTATGCCGTACGTTTGGAAGACCTTATTATCAGGACCCGGAAACCAACCTGGGGGTTCGGTTTGTCTATGGACTTCCGGAGGATATGAACAACCTGGTGTTACCGGACAGGGCTACTGTAAAAGAAACCTATGAGCAGGCCATTGCGGACCTGGAAAAGGCGGAATCCCTGTTACCGGCCGGAAGGAGATCGATCTATGCTTCTAAAGAAGTGGCACAGGCACTACTTTCCCGTCTCTATCTGTATATGAGCGGAACCTATGAGAATCCGCAAACAGAATATGCGGATAAAGCAATCCATTATGCAGACCTGGTGATCAATTCCGGAAACTATGAGCTGTTGCCCCGGGAGAATTTCCTGAAATATAATGAACTGGAACCGGATGCTCCTTCCCAGACGGAAACGATCTTTGCGGTTAAAAGAGTTTTGTCTGAATTTACGAGCAGTGACCTGTTCGGAAGTATCGGAGGGATGTATTCCACGATTTACGGAGTAGGATGGGGAGAAGTGTATGCAAGTGGTGACTATCTGGACCTGTTGTATGAAGTAGAAAATAAAGGGGATGCCCGCTGGGCATTTATTGCGCCGGAATATACGTCGGAAGACCAGGAAGTTTTCCGGTATATCATTACACAACAAACGGATAAGGGGGAGATCACCGGCTATACGTATCGTCAGGATACCATTACCGGTAATCCCGGAAACTACTCTGTCAGAATAGACGGAGTCAACTATCCGCTGACACTGGTAAAAGAAGCGGACCGGACCTATTCTGTTAATTATAAAGGTATGGTCTATACCGGACATATCGATCAGCAAATGGCCGTTAGTAACGGTTATCCGCAGTTTTTCATTATTAAATGTTCGATGCAGGGTGGAGAGAGCCAGTTGCATTCTCCGATCGTGATTCGTTTGGCGGAACTGTATCTGAATAAAGCGGAGGCGTATGCGAAGAAAGGGGATTATGCCAGTGCGTTGCAGGCGTTGAACCGGGTCCGCGGAAGGGCGATCACGGGTGGTGAATATGAATCCTTAACAGCGGAGAATGCGGCTGAACGGATTATTAAAGAAAGACGTCTGGAATTAGCCTTTGAAGCGCACCGTACGGTCGATATCTACAGACTGGGGCAAACCCTGAAACGTCCGTATCCGGGAATTCATAACCAATTGCTGGAAGTGCCGGCTACCAGTAACCGGGTGATCCAGTATATTCCTTTAGATGAGATCAATGCCTATCCGGGATCGTTAACTCAGAATCCGTGATCCGGAGAAATTATAGGGGAACAAAAAAATAAAGAACTTTTCATAAACACGCAGGTAAGTAACAAAAGAGGGCCATTTTTTGAATAAAATACCCTACTTTTGTTTACTTACTTCAAAATACAGATTGAAATGGAAAACACTCGTCGTTCATTTATTAAGAAAGTTACCGCTGCCGGTATTGGAACGGCCGGATTAGCTATTGGTGGAAATGTGGCAGCAGCTACTACGTTGGATGCTGCAGAGCCTCAGACTAAAAAGAAAGCTGTTGGTAAGGATGACGGAAAATTGCGTTTCGGATTTATTGGAACCGGTTCCCGTTGCCAGGAACATATTAATAATGTCTTAGCCATACCGGGAAACAAGATTGTGGCTATTTGTGATATACAAAAAGGCCCGCTGGAAAGTACCCTTAAACATATTGCCAAATTTGGTGTAGCGGAACCGAAAGTCTACACGGGAAGTGAGCGGGCTTTTGAACAGATGCTGAATAACGAAGAATTTGATTGCGTAATCATCGCTACTCCCTGGGAATGGCATGTGCCGATGTCGGTGGCAGCTATGAAGGCCGGAGTTCCGTATGTAGGGGTGGAGGTCTCGGCAGCGAACACGGTAGAAGAATGCTGGGACCTGGTAAATGTGTCGGAAGCAACCGGAAGCCAGTTAAATATATTAGAGAATGTTTGTTACCGCCGGGACTGCATGGCAGCTCTGAATATGGTACGACAGGGATTGTTCGGAGAGATGATCCATGCTACCTGTGGTTACCAGCATGACCTGCGGGATGTGAAATTTAATGACGGTACCCAGTATTCCTATAAAAAAGGAGGTGAATTGCGTATGGGACCCACTGCTTTTGCTGAGGCGCAATGGCGTACGCAACATTCGATCCGCCGGAACGGGGATATTTATCCGACGCATGGGATCGGGCCGGTGGCCAATTGCCTGGATATTAACCGGGGAAACCGTTTTCTCTCTTTAACAGCGATGGCTACTCAGTCCCGCGGATTGCATAAATTTATTGTAGACAATGGCGGAGAGAACCATCCGTATGCAAAAATACAGTTTAACCTGGGAGATATCGTTACTTCTATGATCAAATGTGCCAACGGCCAGACTGTCATTGTAACACACGATACGAACCTGCCCCGCCCTTATTCTCTGGCGTTCCGTATCCAGGGGACGGAAGGTTTATGGATGAATGACGGAAATCATGTGTATGTAGAAGGCCAGTCCAAACCTCACCGTTGGGATGAATCGGATGAGTGGTTCAAAAAATATGATCACAAATTGTGGAGTTCTCTGGAAGAAAAAGCCAAAGAGGCCGGACATGGTGGGATGGATTTCATCATGATGTATGACTTTATTGATGCGATCCGGAATAAGAAACCGGCTCCGATGGATTGCTATGATGCAGCCGCCTGGAGTGCTATTTCCGGATTATCGGAAATGTCTATTGCGCGGGGTGGTGCAGTCGTCGATTTCCCGGATTTTACCCGCGGGCAGTGGATCCACCGGGAACCTCATTTTGCTCTTTGATCTTAACCGCAATCGGATGATATAAAAGGAAAGCTTCCTCTTTATGGGAGGCTTTTCTCTTGTTAAACAAATTCATTTTTTATTTTCTTAATTAACAGACATTTTGTGAGTCACTTTTCGGAGCTATATAAGAAATTAGAAAGTGGGCTTTTTACTCCTTCCGGCTTTAATCTATAAAACAC